>NZ_JBHWWF010000020.1:0-175510 GCF_042736455.1 Streptomyces sp. NPDC060064 | reverse complement strand
CAGCCGCCGCTCCCCATGCGCTCGGCGACCCCGCTTCCGGCGAACACCGCGAGTGCAGTGAGCACCAGCGCGGCCAGCAGCGAGAGCCGCGGCCGTGCGGTCACGAACCGGGTCCATCCCCCGACCGGCGGTGGGCTGTTGACTTCGGACATGGTGCGGTGTCCCCTTCACCGTGGCCCATGCGCAGGCTCCCCGGGCAGGCAGCATGGGTCGACCATTGCCATAGACTGGCAAACACGAGCTATCGCTCGCATTAACCAAGAATGCGAGCGCCCACTCGCGTTTGTCAACCACCGTCAGGAAGCTGGGGATTTCACGTGCCGGAGCCCACGACCCCGGAACCCGCCGCGACCACGGAGCCCGCCGCGACCACAGGGGCTGCCAAGCCGCGCCGCCGCCAGGCCCGCGGGGAGCGCCGTATCGCCCAGCTCCTCGACGCCGCCGCGAACGTCTTCTGCACCACGGGCTACACCGCGGCCAGCACCAACGCCATCGCCCGCGAGGCCGGCGTCTCCCCCGGCACGCTCTACCAGTTCTTCCCGAACAAGGAGGCCATCGCCGTCGAACTCGGCGGCCGACTCCTCCAGCAGTGGCGCGAGTCCCACGGCGCGGCCCTGACCGCCGCCAACCTCGACCTCCCGCTCGACCAGCTGCTGGACGCGGTCCTCGATCCGCTCTTCGCCTTCAATCATGAGAACCCGGCCTTCGCCGCCCTGGTGCACGGTCCCGATGTCCCGGGCCAGATCACGCAGGAGTTCGACGCCCTGCACGCAGTGCTGCTCACCCGGATCGAGCAGATCGTCGCGAGCTTCCTCCCCGACGCACCGCCCGCCGAGCTCTCCCGCGTCGCGACCATGATTTTCGCCATCTTCAAGGCGGGGCTCGACCTGGTCCTCGCCCACGAGGGCGAGGAGCGGCAGGCGTACATCGATGAGATCAAGAAGGTCATGTTCCGCTACCTGGCCCCCATCGTCGGCGTCTGCCCGGCCGAGGAGCAGGCCGAGGAGTGGACCAAAGAGCAGCAGCGGAACGCGCGGCCCGGCCCGCATGCACGCTAATACCCCCTAGGGGTATAGTCTGAAGTGCATCAGGAAGGCTGGGCACTCCCGCGGCCCTCCGGCACACCATGACCTCGTACGTGTTGCACCCTCGAAGAGGAGAAACGCCATGACCGCCGAGACGAAGACCGAGACCGAGACCGCCCAGGCGACCGGCTCCGGCTGCTGCGGCGGCGGCGGCGCCTGTGGTACCGGCACGGCCGACGTGCAGATCGGCGGCGTCACCACCGTCTACCAGGTCACGGGCATGACCTGCGGTCACTGCGAAGGCGCCGTCTCCAGCGAGATCTCCGAGCTGCCGGGCGTCACCTCGGTGGAGGCGGTCGCCTCCACCGGTCAGGTGACCGTGATCTCCGAGGCCCCGCTCGACGACGCCGCGGTCCGCGAAGCCGTCGACGAGGCCGGGTACGAGCTCGTCGGGCAGGCCTGAGCACTCACCTCCGCACCCGCAAGGCCCTCCGCCGGGTCGTACCCGACCAGTCCGATACTGGATCCCGTACGGCCCGGCCCCGTTTTCTGGAGTCCCGAAGTGGATACATCCCAGGTCGACCTCACCATCGGCGGGATGACCTGCGCCTCCTGCGCGGCTCGCGTCGAGAAGAAGCTGAACCGCATGGGCGGCGTCAGTGCCACCGTCAACTACGCGACCGAGAAGGCGAAGGTCTCCTATCCGCACGGGATGGAAGTCGCCGATCTCATCGCCACCGTGGTGAAAACCGGCTACTCGGCCGCGCAACCCCCGCCGCCCGAGCCCGAGCCGGACCTCGCCGTGGACTCCGGCCCGGACCCCGCCGTGGACTCCGAGGCCCGGCCCGACCCGGAGTCGGCCGCCCTCCGGCAACGCCTGATCGTCTCCGCCGTGCTCGCGGCGCCGGTCGTCCTCATGGCGATGATCCCCGCCCTCCAGTTCGACAACTGGCAGTGGCTCTCGCTCACCCTCGCCGCCCCCGTCGTCATCTGGGGCGCACTGCCCTTCCACCGGGCCACCTGGACCAACCTCCGGCACGGCGCGGCCACCATGGACACGCTCGTCTCGGTCGGCACGCTCGCCGCCTTCGGCTGGTCGCTGTGGGCACTCTTCCTCGGGGACGCGGGCATGCCCGCCATGCGCCACGGTTTCGACCCCACCGTCACGCGTGCCGACGCCGCCTCGACGATCTATCTCGAGGTCGCCGCGGGCGTGGTGACCTTCATCCTGCTCGGCCGCTATCTGGAGGCGCGCTCCAAGCGGAAGGCGGGCGCTGCCCTGCGTGCCCTGCTGGAGCTGGGCGCCAAGGATGTCGCCGTACTGCGCGGCGGCACGGAGGTACGCATTCCGGTCGGCCGGCTCGCTGTCGGCGACCGCTTCGTCGTACGCCCCGGAGAGAAGATCGCCACCGACGGCAGCGTCGTCGAGGGCACCTCCGCCGTCGACGCCTCCATGCTCACGGGCGAGTCCGTGCCGGTGGATGTGACCGCGGGGGACCCGGTCACCGGCGGCTGCATCAACACCGCCGGCCGGCTCGTCGTCGAGGCCACCCGGATCGGCGCCGACACCCAGCTCGCCCGGATGGCCCGGCTGGTGGAGGACGCCCAGAACGGCAAGGCCGACGTGCAGCGCATCGCCGACCGGATCTCGGCCGTCTTCGTCCCTGTCGTACTGCTGATCGCGCTCGGGACGCTGGCGGCCTGGCTGCTCGCCACGGACGATGTGACCGCGGCCTTCACGGCCGCCGTCGCCGTACTGATCATCGCCTGCCCGTGCGCCCTGGGGCTGGCCACGCCGACCGCCCTCATGGTCGGTACGGGGCGCGGCGCCCAGCTCGGCATCCTGATCAAGGGCCCGGAGGTCCTGGAGTCCACCCGCAAGGTCGACACGGTCGTCCTGGACAAGACAGGGACGGTCACCACCGGCCGGATGCGTCTTCAGCGGGTGTACGTCGCCGAAACCGCCGAGGAGCATGAACTGCTGCGCTTCGCGGGCGCACTGGAGCACGCCTCGGAGCACCCCATCGCCCGCGCCGTCGCGGCGGGCGCCGAGGAGCGGGTCGGCACACTTCCCGCCGCCGAAAGCTTCGAGAACGTCCCAGGCCTCGGTGTACGCGGCGTCGTCGAAGGACACGAGGTACTGGTCGGGCGAGCGCGGCTGCTCACGGACGCCGGCGTTGAGCTGCCCGACGAGCTCGCCTCCGCCGCGACCGAGGGGCGTACGGCGGTCTTCACGGCCGTGGACGGCAAGGCGCTCGGCATGCTCACCGTCGCCGACGCGGTGAAGGACACCAGCGCCGAGGCGGTCGCACGGCTGCGGGCCCTCGGCCTCACTCCGGTACTGCTGACCGGCGACAACAAGGCGGTCGCCGAATCGGTCGCGGCCGAGGTCGGCATCGACGAGGTGTACGCCGAGGTAATGCCCGAGGACAAGGTGGCCGTGGTCAAGCGTCTCCAGGCCGAGGGCCGCAGCGTCGCCATGGTCGGCGACGGCGTGAACGACGCCGCCGCGCTGGCCACCGCGGACCTGGGCCTGGCGATGGGCACGGGCACGGACGCGGCGATCGAGGCCGGCGATCTGACCCTCGTACGCGGAGACCTGAGGGTTGCAGCCGACGCGATCCGTCTCGCACGCCGGACACTGACCACCATCAAGGGCAATCTTTTCTGGGCCTTCGGTTACAACGTGGCCGCGCTGCCGCTGGCCGCATCAGGCCTGCTCAACCCCATGATCGCGGGATTTGCGATGGCCTTTTCGTCCGTATTTGTGGTAACCAACAGCCTGCGGCTGCGCTCCTTCATGTGACTACAAGTAGGTCACAAGACCTTCACAAGGAGACCTAGATCACAGATATTTAGGGGTAACCATTGCGACTCCTCGCGAGTCTAAGTGGGCGATGCCGAGAACGTCTTGGGGGACGTTCATGGGATGTCTTGGGGGACGTCCCAGGCAAGCGTTGGCCGGGGCACGTGCCCGGGGAGCTTTGAGCGGCCCTCCCGTGCGTGCGTACCCCGGCAGACCGCGTGAGGAGCTTCTGCAACCAGCAGACGCCCGGCCGGATCCCGTGGGGGGAATCCGCTCCGGGGAAATGGGAAGCGCCCCGCCCGCCGACCCGTGGGGGGATCGGCAGCGGGGCGCTTTCCGCTTTTTGCGCCGGTTACGAGGCGCGGACGCGCACACGCACGGGTGTCAGCGAATACCGGTGTCAGCGAGCCTCGACCGGGACGAAGTCGCGCAGGACCTCGCCGGTGTAGATCTGGCGCGGGCGGCCGATACGGGACCCCGGCTCCTTGATCATCTCGTGCCACTGGGCGATCCAGCCGGGCAGCCGGCCGAGCGCGAAGAGCACGGTGAACATCTCGGTCGGAAAGCCCATGGCCCGGTAGATCAGGCCGGTGTAGAAGTCCACGTTCGGGTAGAGGTTGCGCGAGACGAAGTAGTCGTCGGAGAGCGCGTGCTCTTCCAGCTTGAGCGCGATGTCGAGCAGCTCGTCGGACTTGCCGAGCGCCGAGAGGACATCGTGCGCCGCCGCCTTGATGATCTTCGCCCGCGGGTCGAAGCTCTTGTAGACGCGGTGGCCGAAGCCCATCAGACGGACGCCGTCCTCCTTGTTCTTCACCTTGCGGATGAAGGAGTCGACGTCGCCGCCGTTGGTCTGGATGCCCTCGAGCATCTCCAGGACCGACTGGTTGGCGCCACCGTGCAGCGGGCCCCACAGGGCGCTGATGCCGGCGGAGATCGAGGCGAACATGTTCGCCTGCGAGGAGCCGACCAGACGCACGGTGGAGGTCGAGCAGTTCTGCTCGTGGTCCGCGTGCAGGATCAGCAGCTTGTCGAGCGCCGAGACCACGACCGGGTCCAGGTCGTACTCCTGCGCGGGGACCGAGAAGGTCATCCGCAGGAAGTTCTCCACGTACCCGAGGTCGTTGCGCGGGTAGACAAAGGGGTGGCCGATCGACTTCTTGTACGCGTACGCCGCGATCGTCGGCAGCTTGGCGAGCAGCCGGACCGTGGAGAGATGACGCTGCTTCTCGTCGAACGGGTTGTGGCTGTCCTGGTAGAACGTCGACAGCGCGCTGACCACGGAGGAGAGCATCGCCATCGGGTGGGCGTCGCGCGGGAAGCCGCCGTAGAACCGCTTGACGTCCTCGTGCAGCAGCGTGTGCTGGGTGATCTCGCTCTTGAAGGTCGAGAGCTCGTCGACCGTCGGAAGCTCGCCATTGATCAGCAGGTACGCCACCTCGAGGAAGGTGGAACGCTCGGCCAGCTGCTCGATCGGGTAGCCGCGGTAGCGCAGGATGCCCTGCTCGCCGTCGAGGTAGGTGATCGCGGATTTATAGGCGGCTGTATTCCCGTATCCGCTGTCCAGGGTCACCAGACCGGTCTGGGCTCGGAGCTTCCCGATGTCGAAGCCCTTGTCGCCGACGGTGCTCTCGACCACCGGGTAGGTGTGTTCACCGTCCGCGTACCGCAGTACTACAGAGTTGTCGCTCACGTCATCCCTCACCGACGTAGTGCCTCTTCTTCGAGGTGCCCTGACTGTCTCTACCATCCCCCATTTGGCTCAGGAGAGTGCACTCGGGGTCGACCATTGGGCCTATTGGCGGCACTCAGTGCCGCCAACCTGCTCATCTTGCCCCCTTCGCCCTGCTTCTGGAAGCCAGGGGTGGCGTTTGCCACCCCACGGGCCCCAGGTGTCACACCCGGCCGGCGCAGGGCATCCCGCTCAGCCGCCGATCAGCCGGTGGTCGAGCGCGGTGAAGCGTCTGCCTGCGGAAACAGTGCGTACTGCCTGTCCTATCGCCTTCCGGGAGCCGACCAGCACGACGAGCTTCTTGGCCCGGGTGACCGCCGTGTAGAGGAGGTTCCGCTGGAGCATCATCCAGGCTCCGGTCGTGACCGGGATCACCACTGCCGGGTATTCGCTGCCCTGTGAGCGGTGGATGGTCACGGCGTAGGCATGTGCCAGTTCGTCCAGCTCGTCGAAGTCGTACGGAACCTCTTCGTCCTCGTCCGTCAGCACCGTCAACCGCTGGTCGTCCAGCTGGAGCGAGGTGACCACGCCGACCGTGCCGTTGAAGACGCCGTTCTTTCCCTTCTCGTAGTTGTTGCGAATCTGGGTGACCTTGTCGCCGACGCGGAAGACACGGCCGCCGAAACGCTTCTCGGGAAGGTCGGGCCTGGCGGGCGTGATCGCCTGCTGGAGCAGGCCGTTGAGCGTGCCGGCGCCGGCCGGGCCGCGGTGCATGGGTGCGAGCACCTGCACATCGCGGCGCGGATCCAGGCCGAATCTGGCCGGGATGCGGCGGGCCGCCACGTCCACCGTGAGCTTTCCCGCGTCCTCCGTCTCCTCCTCCACGAAGAGAAAGAAGTCGGAGAGACCCGAAGTGATGGGCTGAACACCGGAGTTGATGCGGTGGGCGTTGGTGACGACGCCGGACTGCTGGGCCTGCCGGAAGATCCGGGTCAGCCGGACGTTCGGCACGGGCCCGCCGTCGGCGAGCAGGTCGCGCAGCACCTCGCCGGCACCGACGCTCGGCAGCTGGTCCACATCCCCCACCAGCAGCAGATGCGCGCCGGGGGCAACGGCCTTGACCAGCTTGTTGGCGAGGAGCAGATCGAGCATGGACGCCTCGTCGACCACCACCAGATCCGCCTCGAGCGGCCGATCCCGGTCGTACGCCGCGTCGCCGCCGGGCCGAAGCTCGAGCAGCCGGTGCACGGTGGACGCCTCGGCGCCGGTGAGTTCGGCGAGCCGTTTGGCCGCGCGCCCGGTCGGCGCGGCCAGCACCACCTTCGCCTTCCTGGCGCGGGCCAGCTCCACGATGGACCGGACCGTGAACGACTTGCCGCAGCCGGGACCGCCGGTCAGAACGGCGACCTTCTTGGTGAGCGCGAGCCTGACCGCCGCCTCCTGCTCGGGCGCGAGCTCCGCGCCCGTACGCTCCGCGAGCCAGGCCAGCGCCTTGTCCCAGACGACGTCCTGGAAGCCCGGCATCCGGTCCTCCGCGGCTCCCAGCAGCCGACGCAACTGGGCGGCGAGGGAGATCTCGGCCCGGTGGAAGGGCACCAGATACACCGCAGTGACCGGCTCGCCGCCGTCCGGGGCCGGCACCTTCTCCCGTACGACCCCTTCCTCCTCGCCCGCGAGCTCGGCGAGGCACTCGATGACAAGGCCGGTGTCCACCTGGAGCAGTTTCACCGCGTCGCTGATCAACTGCTCCTCGGGCAGGAAGCAGTGCCCTTGGTCGGTGGACTGCGACAGGGCGTACTGCAGCCCCGCCTTGACCCGCTCCGGGCTGTCGTGCGGTATGCCGACCGCCTGCGCGATCTTGTCGGCGGTGAGGAAACCGATGCCCCAGACGTCGGCGGCGAGGCGGTACGGCTGGTTCTTCACGACCGAGATCGAGGCGTCCTCGTACTTCTTGTAGATGCGCACCGCGATGGACGTGGAGACGCCGACCCCTTGGAGGAAGACCATGACCTCCTTGATGGCCTTCTGCTCCTCCCAGGCGACGCCGATCAACTTCGTCCGCTTCGGGCCGAGTCCGGGGACCTCGATGAGCTTCTTCGGCTGCTGCTCGATGATGTCGAGCGTGTCGATGCCGAAGTGCTCGACGATGCGCTCGGCGATCCGGGGGCCGATTCCCTTGATCAGGCCCGAGCCGAGGTAACGGCGTATGCCCTGGATCGTGGCCGGCAGGACGGTCGTGTAGTTGTCCACGGTGAACTGCTTGCCGTACTGGGGGTGGGAGCCCCAACGGCCCTCCATACGCAACGACTCGCCCGGCTGCGCGCCGAGCAGCGAGCCGACCACCGTGAGGAGATCACTGCCGCGTCCCGTGTCGACCCGGGCGACCGTGTAGCCGTTCTCCTCGTTGGCATACGTGATCCGCTCGAGGACCCCTTCGACCACTGCTGCATTGGACATGATCCGACGCTACCGCCGGGGTCCGACAATGCGGAGAGCCTGTGGACAACTCGGGCCCGTCGCCGGTCCGGCCAGTCAAGGGGGCCCGGTCTGACGACCGGGCCCCTCGCACTCCCCCTCCGTCAAGAGCTCCCTGATCCCCCCAGATCCCTCCCCGGGAGCCTTGATGACAGGTAGACCCGCGTCACGCGGAAAGGGTTGTACGACTTCGGGCAGTTATTTTTCCGGAATCCCGGAATGCCGACAAAGTGGGTTAGTCATGGGCGTTCTGGCCCACTGTGAGGGGCTCGGCCCGCCGGTCGGATGTTCGGGGCAGGCGTGGGTGCGGGTGCACGGGGTGCGGGGCGTGGAGTTCCCCCACCCCGCCCCTTCCCGAAACTGGGGGCGGCGCCCCCAGGCCCCCCGGGGAAGGGGTACGTGGGGCTGACGCCCCCACACCCCCGGGGCGGCAGCTTCGCGCCGCGGTGCACCCACACCCGCACCCCGCAAGGGACCCGATCCCCCGCCGGGGACCCGCGCCCCTACAGCACGTGCTCCCCGTACCGGCGCACCGTTTCTCCCAGGACCTCCACCCCGTCCCGCGACCACAGCCCCCCGTTGAACAGCTCCACCTCGATCGCACCCCTGTACCCCGCCCCCTCCACCCGTTCCCGCCACTCCCGCATGTCGATCGCCCCGTCCCCGATCTGGCCCCGCCCGTTCAGCACCCCCGCCGGCAACGGCGTCGTCCAGTCCGCCAGTTGGAGTGCGTGGATCCGGGCCGACGAGCCCGCTCGCGCCACCGCCGCCGGGGCCGTGTCGTCCCACCAGATGTGGTACGTGTCCACCACCACGCCCACCTGCGACGCCGGGAAACGCTCCGCGAGGTCCAGCGCCTGCGTCAGCGTGGACACCACGCACCGGTCCGCCGCGTACATCGGGTGCAAAGGCTCGATCGCCAGCCGTACGCCCCGCTCCCCCGCGTACGGAGCCAGCACGGCGAGCGCGTCCGCGATACGTGACCGCGCCGCCACCAAGTCCCGGCTGCCCGGCGGAAGTCCGCCCGCGACCAGGACCAGCGTGTCCGTGCCGAGCATCGCCGCCTCGTCGATCGCCGCGCGGTTGTCCTCCAGCGCACGCGCCCGCTCAGTCGCCTCGATCGCGGTGAGGAAGCCGCCACGGCACAGACTCGTGACCGCCAGCCCCGCGTCCCGTACGAGCTTCGCCGCCGCCTCGACCCCGTACGCCTGCACCGGTTCGCGCCACAGCCCCACCCCCGGAATACCGAACTCCGCACAGGCATCGACGAGTTCGGGGAGGCTGAGCTGCTTCACCGTCATCTGGTTGATGCTGAAGCGGGTCAGGTCGACGGCATCCGGACCGGTCACTGGGCGACTCCGTACATGCTCAGCAGGGATTTCATACGGGACTCCGCCAGCACCGGGTCCGGGAACAGGCCGAGCCCGTCCGCCAGTTCGTACGCCCGGCAGAAGTACGGCAGCGAGCGCGCCGACTGCAGACCGCCCACCATCGTGAAGTGCGACTGGTGTCCGGCCAGCCACGCCAGCAGCACCACACCCGTCTTGTAGAAGCGCGTCGGCGGCTGGAAGAGATGGCGGGACAACGCGACCGTCGGATCGAGGCGTTTACGGAACCCGGAGACATCACCCGTGTCCAGCACCCGTACCGCCTCGGCCGCCGGCGGGCCCAGCGGGTCGAAGATCCCGAGCAGCGCATGGCTGAAGCCGTGCTCGTCGCCCGCGATCAGTTCGGGGTAGTTGAAGTCGTCGCCGGTGTAGCACCGCACGCCCTCCGGGAGGCGACGGCGCAGGTCGATCTCGCGCTGGGCGTCCAGCAGCGAGATCTTGATGCCGTCGACCTTGTCCGGGTGGGCGGAGATGACGTCCAGGAGGACCGAGGTGGCCGCGTCCAGGTCGGCGGAGCCCCAGTAACCCTCCAGCGCCGGGTCGAACATCGGCCCCAGCCAATGCAGGATCACCGGTTCCGAAGCCTGCCGCAGCAGGTGGGAGTAGACGGCCAGATAGTCGTCGGACGTCCGCGCCGCAGACGCCAGCGCCCGCGACGCCATCACGATCGCCTGCGCCCCGCTCTCCTCCACCAGCGCCAGCTGCTCCTCGTACGCGTCGCGCACCTCCGCCAACGAGGCACCACCCGACGCCGACGAACCGGCGCCCGACGCCAACGGACCGGCGCCCGCCGAGGACCCGGCGCCCGACGCCGACGGACCGGCGCCCGCCGACGAACCAGCCCCCGATGCCAACGAACCGGCGCCCGCCGCGAGTTGGTCGGTACCGACACCGCACGCGATCCGGCCCCCCACCGCCTTCGCCTCCGCCGCCGAGCGCCGGATCAGCTCCGCCGCGCCCGCCCAGTCCAGGCCCATCCCGCGCTGCGCCGTGTCCATCGCCTCCGCCACGCCGAGCCCGTGCGACCACAGATGGCGGCGGAAGGCGAGCGTCGCGTCCCAGTCCACGGCGGCGGGCGAGCCCCACGACGTATCGGCGTACGGGTCGGCGACGACATGCGCTGCCGAGAAGACCGTACGGGAGGTGAGCGGCGCACCTCCCGCGGCGAACACGGCCGGTTCGGTGCGGGGTTCGTACACCCCGTGCAGGAGCCGGATCGTCACAGCGACAGCTCCGGTACGTCGAACCGGCGGCCCTCGGCGGAGGACTTCAGGCCCAGCTCGGCGAGCTGCACACCGCGCGCGCCCGCCGGCAGGTCCCAGTGGTACGGCTCGCCGAGCGCGACATGGCGCAGGAACAGTTCCCACTGAGCCTTGAAGCCGTTCTCGAACTCCGTGTTGTCCGGGACCTCCTGCCACTGGTCACGGAAGGACTCCGTCGCGGGCAGGTCCGGGTTCCATACCGGCTTCGGGGTGGCGGAGCGGTGCTGGACGCGGCAGCGGCGCAGGCCCGCGACCGCCGAGCCGTGGGTGCCGTCGACCTGGAACTCGACCAGTTCGTCGCGGTTCACGCGCACCGCCCAGGAGGAGTTGATCTGGGCGACGACCCCGCCCTCCAGCTGGAAGATGCCGTACGCGGAGTCGTCCGCGGTCGCCGCGTACGGCTTGCCGCGCTCGTCCCAGCGCTGCGGAACGTGCGTGGCGACCTGCGCCGTCACACTCGTCACCCGGCCGAACAGCTCGTGCAGTACGTACTCCCAGTGCGGGAACATGTCGACGACGATGCCGCCGCCGTCCTCACCGCGGTAGTTCCAGCTCGGACGCTGCGCCTCCTGCCAGTCGCCCTCGAAGACCCAGTAGCCGAACTCTCCTCGCACGGACAGGATGTCGCCGAAGAAGCCGCCGTCGACGAGCCGCTTCAGCTTCAGCAGCCCCGGCAGGAAGATCTTGTCCTGGACGACGCCGTGCCTGATCCCGGCGGCCTCGGCCAGGCGCGCCAGCTCCAGTGCGCCGACCAGGTCGGTCGCGGTCGGCTTCTCGGTGTAGATGTGCTTGCCCGCCGCGATCGCCTGCTTGATCGCGGGGACGCGGGCGGAGGTGACCTGCGCGTCGAAGTAGATGTCGACGCTGTCGTCGGCGAGTACGGCGTCGAGGTCGGTCGACCAGTGTGTGAGGCCGTGCCGTTCGGCGATCTCGCGCAGCGCGTGCTCGCGGCGGCCGACGAGGACCGGCTCGGGCCAGAGGACCTCGCCGCCCCCGAGGTCCAGGCCGCCCTGTTCGCGGATCGCAAGGAGGGAGCGCACCAGATGCTGGCGGTACCCCATCCGGCCCGTGACGCCGTTCATGGCGATGCGCACAGTCCTGCGTGTCACGAAGTTGCCTCCATGTCCCCTCGATGGTTCCGAGTTCCCTCGATATGACCGTAGCAAGCGCTTTCTACACGGTATGAAGCTAGCCTGCCGACAGCAGCCCGGACAAGGGCTCGGTTCCATCTCCCGCGGAGGAAAGCGATGACAGTCACCCTGGCGGATGTGGCGGCGCGCGCCCGGGTGTCCCCGGCCACCGTCTCCCGTGTGCTCAACGGCAACTACCCGGTCGCCGCGTCGACTCGGGAACGGGTGCTGCGCGCGGTCGACGAGCTCGACTACGTACTGAACGGCCCGGCGAGTTCGCTCGCCGCGGCCACCTCCGACCTGGTCGGCATCCTCGTCAACGACATCGCCGACCCGTTCTTCGGGATCATGGCCGGGGCCGCCCAGACCGAGATCAGCGGGCAGGAGGGGTCCGGACGGGCGGGCGGCGAGAAGCTGGCCGTCGTCTGCAACACCGGGGGCTCACCGGAGCGCGAGCTGACCTATCTCACCCTGCTCCAGCGGCAGCGGGCCGCGGCCGTCGTGCTGACGGGCGGCGCACTGGAGGACCCGGACCACATCGCGGCGATGACCTCGAAGCTGGCGAAGCTCGCGGACGCCGGCACCCGTGTGGTGCTCTGCGGCCGGCCGCCGCTCCCGGGCAGCGACGCCATCGTCGCCGCCCTCGCCTTCGACAACCGGGGCGGCGGACGGCGGCTCACCGAGCATCTGCTCGCGCTCGGCCACCGCACGATCGGATACGTCGCGGGGCCCGCGGAGCGCACCACGACACGCGACCGCCTGGAGGGCCACCGGGCCGCACTGGCCGCCGCGGGGCTCGACGAGAACCAGGACCGGCTCACCGTGCACGGTCCGTACGCCCGCCGCTCCGGCTATGACGCGACGCTCGAACTGCTGCGCCGCGAGCCGGAGTTGACGGCGATCGTGGCCGCCAACGACACGGTCGCACTGGGCGCCTGCGCGGCCCTGCGCGACCAGGGCCTGCGCATCCCGGAGGACATCTCGGTGGCCGGCTTCGACGACCTCCCGTTCTCGGTGGACGCGGTGCCGGCGCTGACGACCGTACGACTGCCGCTGTACGAGGCGGGGGCGCGGGCGGGCCGGCTGGCGATGGGCAAGGAGACGCCGCCGCCGGGGGGCATCGCGACGATCGGCGCGGAGCTGATGGCACGGGCGTCGACGGCGCCTCCCGGGAAGAGGTGAGCCTGTTGGCGCTGCCTGCCGCCTTTCCCGTCGCCCGGATCGACCAGATCATGACCCGCTCCGCGACCGTCACCAAGGTCTGGTCGCTGCCCGCGACCGCGAGCGACCACCTGCCCGTCGCCGCTCGTATCAGGCTCTGACAGGGAGCACCGTCCCGCCGGCACAGGGCTTGCCGGTGCCCGGGTTGCGCCATACCGTTGACTCAGTCAAGGGACAAGCTCGGAGCAGCTCATGCCGATCCATGAAATCCGCGCCTTCAACCGCTTCTACACCAACCTCATCGGCGCGCTCGACTACAGCAAGCACCTCTACACCCCGTACACGCTGACCGAATCGCGCGTGCTGTACGAACTCGCCCACAGCCCCCGTACCGACGCAGCCGACCTGCGCTCCGAGCTCTCGCTCGACGCCGGGTACTTGAGCAGGCTGCTCGCCAAGTTCGAGCGGGACGGGCTGGTCGGGCGGGCGCCCTCCGATCTCGATCCGCGGCGGCAGCGGATAACCCTCACCGCCCGCGGGCGCGAGGCCGCGGCCCTCCTCGACGAGCGCTCGCGGGAGGCCGTGGGGGCGATGCTCGCCAAGGTGCCGTCGGAGGAGCGGCCGCGGCTGGCCACGGCGATGCGGACCGTACGTGAGATCCTCGGCCGGGGCCGGCCCGCGCACCGCGAGGGCCCGGTGCTGCGCGATCCGGGTCCCGGCGACCTCGGCTGGATCGTGCAGCGGCACGGTGCGCTGTACGCCGCCGAGTACGGCTGGAACGCCGACTTCGAGGGCCTCGTCGCCCGGATCGTCGCGGACTTCGCGCAGGACCACGACCCTCATCTGGAGCGGGTGTGGATCGCGGAGCTGGACGGGCGTCCGGTGGGCTCGGTCATGTGCGTACGGGACGACGCCCCGGCGACCGCACGCCTGCGGCTGCTGCTCGTCGAACCGGACGCGCGCGGGCACGGGCTCGGCGACCTGCTGGTGCGCACCGTCGTGGATTTCGCGCGCGAGGTGGGGTATCGAGAACTGGTGCTGTGGACCAATGAGGTACTGGCCGGGGCCCGCCGGATCTATCAGCGGGCCGGGTTCACCCTCGTCGCCGAGAAGCCGCACCGCTCGTACGGAGCCGATCTGGTCGGCCAGGACTGGCGGCTGCCCCTGCTGGAAGGAACGGTCAAGTGAAGTTCGCCTTCTCCACCCTCGGTGTGCCGGGCATGCCGGTCGCCGATGTGGTCGCGCTCGCTGTGGAGGCCGGCTACCAGGGGGTCGAGCTGCGCGCCCACCCCGAGGAGCCGGTGCATCCGGGGATCGGCGCGCAGGAACGGGCCTCCGTGGTGGCGGAGTTCGAGCGCGCGGGCGTGGAGATTCTCACCGTGTGCGGATACACCGGCGTCGCGGCCGCCGGTGACGACGCTGCGGTGTACGAGGAGCTCGACGAACTGATGTGGCTGGCCCACGACTTGGGCGCGCCGTATGTACGCGTCTTTCCCGGCGGCGGCGACCAGGACCCGGCCGTCGCCGAAGCCACCGCGGCCCGCCGGCTCGGGGCCGCCGCCGAGACCGCGGCCGGGCTCGGCGTGCGGATCCTGCTGGAGACCCACGACTCGCACCGCACCGGCGCCGATGTTTCGCGCATCCTTGGCCCGGTCGGCCACAAGAGCGCGGGCGCGATCTGGGACGTGGTGCACCCCTGGCTCGACGGCGAGACCCCGGCGGCGGCGCATGCAGCGCTCGCTCCCTTCCTCGGCTATGTCCAGGTCAAGGACGTCGCATCGGCCGACGACCTCGCGCCCCTGCCGCTGGGAGCGGGCGTACTGCCGCTCGCCGAGTGCCTGGCGACGCTCACCGAGGAGACATGGCTGTGCTGGGAGTACGAGAAGCGCTGGCATCCGGAGGCTGCTGACCTGCCGCAGCTGCTGGTGCCGGGACGGGAGCACCTGGAGCGCCTGCTCTCGACAGTGAGGTGAGCGCCACCCCGCCGACCAGCAGGGCCGCCGCGCCCCAACGCAGCGGGCTCACCGACTCGTCCAGCAGCAGCGCCGCGGAGGACATGCCGAAGACCGGCACCAGCAGCGAGAAGGGCGCGACGGACGAGGCGGGGTAGCGGCGCAACAGGAAGCCCCAGGCGCCGAAGCCGAAGACCGTGGCGCCCCAGGCGACGTAGACGATGGTCCCTGCCCCGCTCCAGTCCAGCGAACGCAGCGCGTCCAGATCGGCCGCCGGGCCTTCGAAGAGCAGGGAGAGCGCGAGGAGCGGCAGCACGGGCACGGTGGACACCCAGATCATGAAGTTCAGCGCGTCCGGCGGGGACGCCTTGCGGGTCAGCACATTGGACACACCCCAGCAGGCGGCGGCCGCGATGACGAGCAGGAAGGCGAGGACGGGGCCCGAGGCGCCTTCGTCGACGGCCGCGACGGCGATACCGGCCAGGGCGACGCTCATGCCCAGCACCCTGACCCTGCCGGGGCGTTCGCCGAGGACGACGGCGGCGAAGACCGCCGTGAAGACGGCCTGGATCTGCACGACGAGCGAGGACAGACCGGCCGGCATACCCCGGTCCATTCCGATGAAGAGCAGCCCGAACTTGGCGACGCCCAGGGCCAGTCCGACGCCGATCACCCATTTCCAGGCGACCTTCGGGCGACCCACGAAGAAGACGGCGGGCAGCGCGGCCACCAGGAAGCGCAGGGCGGAGAAGAGCAGGGGCGGGAAGTGGCCGAGTCCGAGCTCGATGACGACGAAGTTCACTCCCCAGACGGCGGTGACGAGGACGGCGAGTGCCACATGTACGGGACGCATGGATCGAGGATCACCGGACTCGACCATGTAGCACCAGCGCGGGTTTCTTCATGGTGGAATTGAGCGTTGCTTACGAATGCCTGCTGAGGCTCTGGCGAAAGGGAGGGCGGTCATGCTCGATCTGGGACGACTGCGTGCGTTGCACGCCGTCTCCGTCCATGGTTCCGTAGCCGCCGCGGCGATCGCCCTCGGGTACACCCCGTCCGCCGTGTCGCAGCAGATCACCAAGCTGGAGCGGGAGACCCGTACGACGCTGCTGGAACGGCAGGGGCGAGGCGTGGTGCTCACCGACGAGGCGCGCCATCTGGCCGCCACCGCACAGGAGTTGCTCGCGATCGTCGAGCGCGCGGAGACCACGCTGGAGGAGCGCAGGGGGCGGCCGACGGGGCGGCTCACCATCGGCGCCTTCGCCTCCGCCGCGCGCGGTCTGCTGCCGGGAGTACTCGCCGAGCTGGGCCGCGAGCACCCCGGGCTCGACGCCCGGATGACCGAGGTCGACCCGCATCTGTCCATCGATCTGGTGGCCCGGGGCATGATCGACGTCGCTGTCGCGCACGACTGGGACATCGCGCCGCTGCCCGCACCGGAAGGGGTGGAGCAGGCGGTGATCGGCGATGACCTGTGCGATCTGCTGGTGCCGGGGGAGCATGCGCTGGCGGGGCGCGCTTCCGTACGCCGCGAGGAGCTGGCGGGCGAGCGCTGGATCTGCCAGCCGCCGGGTACGGTCTGCCACGACTGGCTGGTCCGTACGCTGCGGGCGGCGGGCTGCGAGCCGGATCTGGCCCACCGGGCCGAGGAGTACCACACCCAGATCGCGCTGGTCGCTGAGGGACTGGGCATCGCGATGATCCCGCGCCTCGGCCGCGGAGCGCTGCCGGCGGGGGTGCGGGCGGTCAGCCTGGATCCGGTGCCGATGCGTCGCCTGTACGCCCTGTGGCGCACGGGCGCGGCGCGGCGCCCGGCGATCACGGCGACGGTGGAGGCGCTCCAGCGCCACTGGACGGACACGGCGCGGGCGAGCGCGTGACGGGGGGCCTGTCTGTTCCCCTACCCGCCCCTTCCCGAAACTGGGGCAGGCCCCAGACCCCGGAGCGACAGCTTCACGTGACCGCAGGCAAACAGTCCCACCCGAGCGGGAGGACCATGGGGGGCAAGCGCCCTCACCCCCACGGAGCGGCAGCCTCACTCCGCAGACCACAGACTCCGGGTGCTCGCCCCCGGACCCCGGCTTCGTGCCGCCGACGGGCGCCCCGGAGCCCCGCCCCCGTCCCTGGCAGGGGGACGCGCAGGGGTCGTGTTCGGGACGTAAAGCGTCGCAACTCGCGCGAAGCGCGGTGAGGAAAGCAGTCCCGGATACGAGCCCCGGAGCGGACCCCAGACGGCCACCGCGCAGGACCGGGCACCCCGAGCACCCACGCCCGCACCCGGCAAAGGGCCCGGACCCGCGCAGGACCGGGCACGCCCAAGCACCCACACCCGCACCCCGCAAGGGATCCGCACCCCGGGGCAACCCAACCCGCGCCCCGCCAGGGACCCGCACCCCCAGAGACCGCACCCCGCAAGGGACCCGCACCCCGGGGCAACCCAACCCGCACCCCGCCAGGGACCCGCACCCCGGGGCAACCCATCCCGCACCCCGCCAGGGAACCGCACCCCACCGCCCCGCGCACCGCGCGAAACGCCCCCCCTGGTATCTCCCGCACCATTTCCGCGGAATCGCCGATTTACAGGAACCCGCACCCACCCCCCTCCGTCTAACGGGCCGTACTGCTGGTGAGTCTCCGCAGAGCGGTGTCGGCCCTCGCTGCTGGCTGCGATCGCCGACCACCCCTCTCCAGCCGCCTGCGGCCGGCAGCACACCGCCACCGGTGCGCCCCCCTCCGACAGCGCCGGTGGCGGACCCCCGTCCCGGTGACCTTTCGCGCGCCGCGCGTCCTTTCTGTTGCCACACCCTTGACCTGGCAGTAACTTTCCGGCTGTCCGTGAATCTTTGGAAGTTTCCTTCAACTCCCTTGTCGAGCAAGGCCGGAAGGAGCACCCATGCACGACCGGAGCCTCTCCAGACGCACCCTCCTCACCGCGACCGCCGCGAGCGCCACGACCGCCCTCGCGGCGGGTGCCGTCGTCACCGCCTCCCCCGCCGTCGCCCGTCCCTCCCACCACCTCAAGCGGCTCATCGCCCGGATGAGCCTCGAGGAGAAGGTCGGCCAGCTCTTCGTGATGCGGGTGTACGGGCACTCCGCCACCGCCCCCGATCAGGCCGACATCGAGCTGAACATCAAGGAGATGGGCGTCCGCACCGCCGCCGAGCTGGTCGCCAAGTACCACGTCGGCGGCATCATCTACTTCGCCTGGGCACACAACACCCGCGACCCGCACCAGATCGCCGACCTGTCCAACGGCATCCAGCGGGCCGGGCTCGCGCAGCCCACGCCCGTACCGCTGCTGATCTCCACCGACCAGGAGCACGGCATTGTGGCCCGTGTCGGCAGGCCCGCCACCCTGACGCCGGGTGCGATGGCGCTGGGCGCGGGTGGACCACGGTCCGGCGCCCGTACCGCCGCGCAGATCGCGGGGGCCGAGCTGGCCGCGGTGGGCATCGTCCAGAACTACGCTCCGGTCGCCGACGTCAATATCAACCCCGCCAATCCGGTCATCGGCGTACGGTCCTTCGGCGCCGACCCCCGCGCCGTCGCCGGTCTGGTCGCCGCCCAGGTCCGCGGCTACCAGAGCGCGGGCATCGGCGCGACCTCCAAGCACTTCCCGGGGCACGGCGACACCACCGTCGACAGTCATACGGGCATCCCTGTCATCACGCACACCCGCGCGCAGTGGGAGGAGACCGACGCTCCGCCGTTCCGGGCGGCGATCGCCGCCGGCATCGACTCGATCATGACGGCGCACATCCAGTTCCCGGCGCTGGACCCGAGCAACGACCCGGCCACGCTCTCCCGCCCCATCCTCACCGGAATCCTGCGCGAAGAGCTCGGCTACGACGGCGTGGTCGTCACCGACGCGCTCAATATGCAGGGCGTAAGGGACAAGTACGGCGACCACCGGGTGCCGGTGCTCGCGCTCGCGGCCGGCGTGGACCAGCTGCTCAACCCGCCTGATCTGGCCGTCGCCCGGAACGGTGTCCTCAGCGCCGTCAAGAGCGGCGAGATCAGCGTGGCCCGCATCGAGGAGTCCATCCTCCGTATCCTCCTGCTCAAGGAGAGACTGGGGCTGTTCCGCCATCCGTTCGTCTCCCACCGGGGCGTGGACCGCACCGTCGGCACCCGCGCACACCTCGCCGCCGCCGACCGGATCGCCGAGCGGACGACCACGCTCCTCGTCAACGAGGACCGGCTGCTGCCACTGAGCCGGCGCGAGCACGGCAATCTCCTGGTCGTCGGCGCCGACCCCGCCTCGCCCACCGGCACGACCGGACCACCGACCACCGTCCTGGCGACGGCCTTCACCGAACTGGGCTTCACCGCCACCGCACTGTCCACCGGTATCACCCCGACCACCGCGAAGATCGACGAGGCGGTGGCGGCGGCCGGCGGCAAGGACGCCGTGATCGTCGGTACGTACAACGTCTCGGCGACCAGCAGCCAGCGCACCCTGGTGTCCAGGCTCGTCGCGACCGGCGTCCCGGTCGTCGTCCTCGCCATCCGCAATCCGTACGACATCGCCCAGCTCGACAGCGCCCGGGCGGCGCTCGCCGCGTACTCCTGGACCGATGTCGAAGTACGGGCCGCGGCACGGGTGATCGCGGGCCGCGCCGATCCCGAGGGGCGGCTCCCCGTACCCGTACAGCGGGCGGACGATCCGTCCCGCGTGCTCTACCCCATCGGCCACGGACTGTCGTACGACTGACATTCGGCCGGCGTACAGCTGACGTACGCGGACCGGTCGCGCACCACCCTCGCGCTCCCCCCAATTGTCCCGAAGCACCCCGTGCGTCTGGCGTGCGCCCGCCTCGGCGGGTCACGCTGGGCGGGGACCGGCCCGGAGCACGGAGGGCCGGTGGGGGTGGGGGTACAGATGCGTATGAAGCGGCGGTCCGCGGGGGCGGTGAGCACCCTGGCACCGGTAGTGGTACTGGTACTGGCGGTGGCGCTCACGGCCGCCTGCCGGCAGGCGACGGAAGGCACGGGTCCGGTCGCCGGCACCGGTATCGGCAGCCTCACCGCCACACCGTACGGATACGGCCTGGTCTTTCTGGGCCCCGGCGACTGCGGCTCGCGCGGCCGCGACTTCCGTGAAGTGCCGTGCACCAGCGAGAAGGCGGTGGCCCGGGTGATCGCCCGGTACGGCGGGAGGCCGTCGGCCGGCCCGACGTGCCCGACCGCCACCGACTTCGTGCTGCACATCTCCGAGAGCCGCCCGGCGACCGACGAGGACGGCGATGGGGAGGTGGGACGGGGCTACGCCTGTATGCGCAATCTGGAGCCGCCGCATCCCGGTGACCCGGGCGAGGGCGGCGGTCCGCACACCGTCGTCGGCGACTGCGTCCACAACGCGAGCAAGGGCCAGGTGAAGGAGACCGCCTGCGACGGATCCGGCCCGCGGGCACCGGAGTTCAAGGTGGCGTCCGCGGTGACCGACAGGTCGCAGTGCCCGCCGTCCACCGCGCTCTATGTGCAGCTGGGCGGAGAAAAGCCGGTGGGCTGCGCCCGCCGCGTGTGAGGATCCACGCGCGGCGGGCACAGCCCACGCTGTCGCACACGCGGTTACGGCCTCAGCGCCGGCTCCCGCTGGATGTCCCGCTTGTCGAGCTTCGCGTCGTACTTCGTCAGCGGCTTCGCCTTCGCCGCGTCCTCCTGGACCGCGGCCGGAGCGACGCCCGCCCACTTCAGGATCGCTGCGGTGGCGGCCGCCTTCTGGTCCGGCACGAGGCCTGCGACGTTGGCGCCGTGGTTGGCGCCGGGCGCGGTGTACACATAGCTGTCGCGGGCGCCCTTGCCGAGCCGGAAGCGCTCGCCGCCCCACGGGTCGTTCTCGCCGTAGATGAACATCATGTGGCGGGCGTTGTGCCGGACCCATGTGTCGACGTCGTTCATCACCCACGGCTTGAAGCGCATCGGGATGTCACGCGGCACAAAGTTCCGCGGGGGCTGGTACCCGTACCGGCTCAGCCCCTTGAGGTGCGGCTGCTTGATGTCGGGCGAGCCCAGCTCGGTGCCTGCCTGGTAGTAGTACGGCGTGTACGTCTCCAGGCCCTGGTCCGTGTAGAAGGAGAAGCCGGAGATCGCGTCGACGGAGTCGTAGATCTCCTGGTCGGTGGCGGTGGCAGCGACCGGGATCGACTCGCAGTCGGCGAGCAGGCTGTACTGCCAGAAGCCCCAGACGTAGTCGAGGACGACGGCCTCGTACGCCCTGTCGAGGCTGCCGATGGTCTTGAACGTGTAGCCCTCGGTGGCCGCGGCCTGCTGGTACTTGGCCTCCAGCGGCGCACGGCGCACGAGCGCCTCGCGCTGCACCGCGTTCAGCTTGTCGCGGCACTCCTTGGTGCCGACCTGCTCGAAGAACCGGTCGTAGGCCGAGTCCTCCTTGTTTCGCACGTCGTTGGGCGCGACATAGGCGACGACGCCGTCCATGTCGGCAGGGTAGAAGCGCTCGAAGTAGGTGGCGGTCATACCGCCCTTGGAGCCGCCGGTGGTGAGCCAGTTCTTGGCGTAGACCTTCTTCAGCGCCTTGAAGACGCGGTGCTGGTCGCTGGCGGCCTGCCAGATGTCCAGCTTGGACCAGTTGGCCGGGTCGGGCCTGGAGGGCGTGAAGAACCGGTACTCCAGGGAGACCTGGTTGCCGTCGATGATCGACGTCGGCTCACTGCGGCGCGGCGTGGTGCTCACGTTGTAGCCGGAGGTGAAGAAGACGGTGGGACGGTTGGTGTCCTTGTGCAGCAGGGTGAGCCGCTGCTTGAAGGTGCCCTTGTCCGGGTGCCGGTGGTCGACCGGCTGTGTGTAGTTGAGGACGAAGTACCGGTAACCCGGGTACGGCTTCTCCTCGATGAGACTCATGCCCGGTATCGCCAGGATCCGGTCCTTGATGTCCGTGCCGGCCGCCGGCTCTGCGGCGGTAGCCGCCCCGGCCGTCGCACCGGCCGCACTCATGGTGCCTATGAGCACCACGAGCGACAGCAGCCATCTGAGCGCCTTGCGCATTCACCCTCCCCTTGATTCACCTGTGGTCGCGGTGAACCTAGCGGGGGCAATGCCCGGCCCGCCAGCCCCAGTTGGGTGCGCGGTCGGTCAGCGGTTGATGTGAGGGTCCGTCAGCCCTTGGCGCGGGAGACCCTGGGCGCTGGGCGCGAGGGCCGTCAGCAGAGGATCCAGCCGGTCGAGCCGGAGCTGCCGGCGACGGCGCCGGTGGCCCGTACACAGCGGTTCAGTGCGTGGACGGTGACGGGCCCCGCCTGGCGCTTGAAGACGCCCTTGTCCACGGCGGCGCGGCCGCCGCGCGCCTGGAGGGAGACCGACATGGCCCGCCTCGTGCCGGGCCTGGCGCTGACGGTGATGGCGCAGGCGTAGTGCCGGTTCTTGTAGATGCGCAGCTCGCCGGTGGCGAACTTGACGGTCTTCTGCGGCCGTCCGGCACACGCGGAGACTGCGGCGTCGGCGCGCTGCGCGCCTGGGCCGGCCAGGGTGAGAGCCGCAGCCGTCATGAGCACAGCGAGGCACTGCGCGAGCAGCCGCCCGAGCCTACTGTTCCCCGCCCCAGTCACCACTTTGTTCTCCCTCGCCACGGTCCCGTACATGCGTACGACGCACATGGGCTCGGAATGGTTGCGACGCCCGGGAGTCCGTTACCCGGGAGTCCGTTACACCGCCGCGGGCTCGTCCTCCCCTATGAAGGTCCGCCACAGCGTGGCGTAGATGCCGCCCAGCGCCAGGAGTTCGTCATGGGTGCCGTCCTCGACCGCCCGGCCGCCGTCCATCACTATCACCCGGTCCGCGCGGGCGGCGGTGGTCAGCCGGTGGGCGACGACCAGGGTGGTGCGGCGTCCGGTGAGACGGTCCGTGGCCTGGTTGACCTGGGCCTCGGTGGCCAGATCCAGGGCCGCGGTCGCCTCGTCGAGCAGCAGGATGTCCGGGTCGACGAGCTCGGCGCGGGCCAGGGCGATCAGCTGGCGCTGGCCCGCCGAGAGGTTGCGGCCCCGCTCGGAGACCTCGTGCAGGTAGCCGCCGTCGAGGGTGGCGATCATGTCGTGGGCGCCGACGGCCCGGGCCGCGGCCTCCACCTCGGCATCGCTCGCGCCGGGGCGGCCGTACGCGATGGCGTCCCGGACCGTGCCCGCGAAGAGGTATGCCTCCTGCGGGACGACGCCGAGCCGGTGCCGGTACGCGGTGAGGTCCAGGTCGCGCAGGTCCCTGCCGTCCGCCGTGACCTTGCCGCTCGTCGGGTCGTAGAACCGCGCGACCAGCTTGACCAGCGTCGACTTGCCCGCGCCGGTCTCGCCGACGAACGCGACGGTCTGACCGGCCGGGATACGCAGGTCGATGGAGTTCAGGGCAGCTTCGGGTTCGTCGGCGGACCCGTATGCGAAGTCGACGTTCTCGAAGGCGATCTCGCCGCGCAGCGACCGCACCTCGACGGGGGCCTTCGCCGCAGCGGTCGAGGTCGGCTCCTGGAGCAGTTCCTGGATGCGGCCGAGCGAGACCGTGGCCTGCTGGTAGCCGTCGAAGACCTGGGACAGCTGCTGCACCGGCGCGAAGAACAGATCGATGTAGAGGAGGTACGCCACCAGCGCGCCGGTGGTGAGGGTGCCCGCCTCGACCCGGCCCGCGCCCACGATCAGCACGGCGGCCACGGCCACCGACGACAGCAGCTGCACAAAGGGGAAGTAGACGGAGATCAGCCACTGGCCGCGCACCCGGGCCTGGCGGTAACTGTCGCTGCGGGCGGCGAACCGGGCCCCGCCGTCGCGCTCGCGCCGGAACGCCTGGACGATCCGCAGCCCGGACACGGACTCCTGCAGATCGCCATTGACGACACTGATGCGCTCGCGGGCCAGCTCGTACGCCTGCACGCTCTTGCGGCGGAAGAAGAACGTGCCGACGATCAGGAACGGCAGGGTCGCGAAGACCACCAGCGCCAGCTGCAGGTCGATGAAGAGAAGCGCGGCCATGATGCCGAAGAAGGTGACGACCGAGACGAACGCGGTGACCAGGCCGGTCTGCAGAAACGTGGACAGGGCGTCCACGTCCGTCGTCATCCGGGTCATGATCCGGCCGGTCAACTCGCGCTCGTAGTAGTCGAGTCCGAGCCGCTGGAGCTGCGCGAAGATCTTCAGGCGCAGGGAGTAGAGGACGCGCTCGCCGGTGCGGCCCGTCATCCGGGTCTCGCCGATCTGCGCGGCCCACTGCACGACGACCGTCACCAGCGCGAGCGCGGAGGCCGCCCACACCGCACCGAGCGCCGTCTGCTCGACACCCTTGTCGATGCCGTGCCGGATCAGTACGGGAAGCGCCAGGCTCATGCCCGCGTCGACCGCGACCAGCGCCAGGCTGACCAGCAGCGGCAGGCCGAAGCCGCTCAGCAGCCTGCGCAGCCCGTAGGCCTGCTCGGGGCGGACGGCGTGTGCCTCGTCGATGTCGGGGGTGTCGGTGGCCGGCGGCAGCGCCTCGACCTGGGCGAGGAGTTCGGGCGTGGCGCCGGGGGCCGCGGACTCCTCGGCGTTCTCCTCCCGTACCCAGAGCCGGGGTGTGAGGCCGCGCTCGACGTCGAACTCGGCGTCGAGCTCGTCCCGTACGGTGTGGTCCTCCGCCGGTTCCGCGGCCGGCAGTGGCCGGTGTCCCGGCGATACGCCGCCGAGCTCGTCCGGGTCGGTCAGCAGCCGCCGGTACAGGGCCGAGCGCCGCGTCAGCTCCTCGTGCGTGCCGATGTCGGCGAGCCGGCCGCCGTCCAGCACGGCGATACGGTCCGCGAGTCCGAGGGTTGAGCGGCGGTGGGCGATCAGCAAGGTCGTACGGCCCGCCATGACCTGCTTGAGCGCCTCGTGGATCTCGTGCTCGACGCGGGCGTCGACGGCGGAGGTGGCGTCGTCGAGGAGGAGCAGCCGCGGGTCGGTGAGGATCGCACGGGCGAGCGCGATGCGCTGGCGCTGGCCACCGGAGAGGGTGAGCCCGTGCTCGCCCACCTTCGTGTCGTAGCCGGCCGGTAGCTCGGCGATGAAACGGTCGGCCTGTGCGGCGCGCGCCGCGGTCTCGATCTCCTCGTCGGTAGCGCCGGGCTTTCCGTACGCGATGTTCGTGCGCACGGTCTCGGAGAAGAGGAAGCTGTCCTCCGGTACGAGTCCGATGGCGGCCCGCAGCGAGTCGAGGGTCAGTTCGCGCACATCGTGACCACCGACGAGGACCGCGCCGTGCGTCACGTCGTAGAAGCGGGGCAGCAGCAGCGAGACGGTGGACTTGCCGCTGCCGGAGGAGCCGACGACGGCGACGGTCTCGCCCGGCTGGATCTCCAGCGAGAAGCCGTCGAGGACCGGACGCTCCTTGTCGTAGCCGAAGGTGACGTCGTCGAACTCGACGGTCGCGGGCGCGTCCGCCGGAAGCTCCTTCGTGCCGTCCTGCATCGTCGGCTCGGTGTCGATCAGCTCGAGTACGCGCTCCACACCGGCCCGCGCCTGCTGTCCGACGGTCAGCACCACGGCGAGCATCCGGACCGGGCCGACGAGCTGTGCGAGATAGGCGGAGAAGGCGACGAAGGTACCGAGGGTGATCTGGCCACGGGTGGCCAGCCAGCCGCCGAGCGCCAGCATCGCGACCTGACCGAGCGCGGGGACCGCCTGGAGAGCCGGGGTGTACTTCGCGTTCAGCCGGATGGTGCGCAGCCGGCCCGCGAAGAGCTTGCGGCCGACCTCGCGCAGTTTGCCGGTCTCCTGGTCCTCCTGGCCGAAGCCCTTGACCACGCGTACGCCGGAGACGGCGCCGTCGACGACGCCCGCGACGGCGGCCGCCTGGCTCTGCGCGTACCAGGTGGCGGGGTGCAGCCGGGTGCGGCTGCGCTTGGCTATGAACCAGAGGGCGGGGGCTACGGCGATCGCGATCAGGGTGAGCGGCAGCGACAGCCACGCCATGATCACCAGCGAGATCAGGAAGAGCAGGATGTTCCCGATGGTCATCGGGAGCATGAAGAGCAGGCCCTGGATGAGCTGAAGGTCGCTGGTGGCACGGCCGACGACCTGTCCGGTGGACAGTTCGTCCTGGCGCCGGCCGTCGAGGCGGGTGATCGTCCCGTACATCTCGGTCCGCAGATCGTGCTGGACGTCGAGGGCGAGGCGGCCGCCGTAGTAGCGACGTACATAGGTGAGGGCGTAGACGACGAGCGCGGCGGCTATCAGCAGCCCGGTCCAGACGCCGATGGATTTCGAACGGTCGCCGATGACATCGTCGATGACGACCTTGGTGATCAGCGGGACGAGGGCCATGACGGCCATACCGGCCAGCGAGGACCCGAGCGCGAGCACCACATTGCGCCGGTACCGCCAGGCGTAACCGGACAGCCGCCGCGCCCACCCCTGCTCCGCCGCCACGTGGTGCCTCCCGTGAGATCCAGTTCTGGTCTACCGGAAGGCACCAACGCGGCGAGCAGCGGATTTCATCCCGCTGCAACAAAGTACGGTCTTTCGGCCCAGGCCTGGCCTAGGTCTGGCCTAGGTCTGGCCTAGGTCCTGTCCAGGCCTGCCCGAGCCTGCCTGGGCCTGTCCTGTGCCTGTCCTGGGCCTGTCCCGGGCAGATCGTGGACCGTTTCCGGCCGGGCACTAGGACGCGGGGCCCCTCTCGGGCACGGCCGGGAACGCCTCGCGCGGGACGGCGGGCGGCGTGACGGCCGTGCGCGCGTTCGCGGTCGGGTTGAGGTCCAGGTGGATCGCGCGGGCGACGGCCTGGATGGTGTTCACGCCGTCGTTCATGGTCGCGTTGTCCTGCGTCAGGACGGTGATCGTGTAGTCGTGGCCGTTCCCGGTGAAGGCGCCGATGCTGTGTACGCGCCAGCCGTGGGTGGCCCGCGACAGCCAGCCGTTCTTGAGCTGGACGGTGACCGTGGACGGGGCTCCGGCGGGCGTGCCCCAGCGCTGCGAGGCGATCACGTTGCGCATCAGCTTGAGCTCGTACGACCGCGAGGCGTCGGTGAGCACGGTGTTCGGCACGGTCAGCGTGGCCAGCAGCTTCTGCTCGTCACGGGCGGTGATCTGGGTGAGCCCCCAGTAGCCGTCGGCGCCGGGAACGGTCTGCGTCATACCGGCCGCCGTGAGAAACCTCTTGATCTTCGTCAGGCCCAGCTGCTTCCACAAGGCGCTGGTGGCTGCGTTGTCCGACTTGGTGATCATGTCGTTGGCCAGCGTGAACTCGCGCTGGGTGAATCCGCGCTTCTGTATCTGTACGTCCTGGAGCAGTGCCGCGAGCACGGTCGCCTTCACGACACTGGCCGAGTCGAACTTCTGGTCCGGCCGCAGTACGCAGCTGGTCTTGCTGACCCGGTCGTTGACGAGCACGGCGGTCGTCGACTTCCGGCCCTTGAGAGCCGCGGTGATGTCCTGGCTGAGCTTGTCCGCGAGGCCGGCCTTCTTGGAGGTACAGGCGACCGTCGGCGTGGCGGCGGCCGCGGGCGTCGTGGCCGCGGCCAGCGGCACGAGCGTTCCCGCGGCCAGGACCGCCGCAGCGGCCCGCGCGCGGCGGGATATTCGGTGGTGAGTCATGGAGGCTTCCCGTCCCCTTGTGCTGTGGCGGGGCGCGCGCTCTCCGGCGCACCCGCCACACATGACTCACGAGCGTCTGAAAAGTTGTACGACGTTGTACGTCTCACAGGCCGGCCGGAGGCGCAGCGAGCCACCGGGCGCGGTGACCGGCGTTGCGCCGCGTACTACACCTGCGCGGCGGCGAGTTCGCGCACCGTCGCCATGTCGCTGAAGGGGAGCAGCTGTTCGCCGACGATCTGGTACGGCTCGCTGCCCTTCCCCGCGACCAGGACAATGTCGTCCCGCTCCGCGGCGGACAGCGCGAAGGCGATCGCCCGGCGGCGGTCGGCGACCCGCTCGAACCGGGTGCCGGTCGCCGTGAGACCCGGCGTGATCTGGTCCAGGATCGTCTCGGGGTCCTCGTTCCGCGGGTTGTCCGAGGTGAGGACGCACAGGTCGGAGAGGGTCCCGGCGATCTCCCCCATCCGCGCGCGCTTGGTGTCGTCCCGGTCGCCGCCGCAGCCGAAGACGGTGATGACCCGGCCGGTGGCAAAGTCCCGGATGGCGGTGAGCACCTTGTCCAGGGAGTCGGGAGAGTGCGCGTAGTCCACGATCACGGACGTGCCGCGGGGAGTCTCGAAGCGTTCGAACCGGCCCGGGACCGGGGGCATCCGGTCGAGTGCGGTGACCAGTCCTGTCAGGTCGTGCCCCAGGAGATGGCAGGCCGCCACGGCGGCCAGCGCGTTGGCCACCGAGAACCGCCCGGGGACGGGGATCGCCGCGGGGTACTTGCGTCCGTCGTGGTGCAAGGTGAAGCGCGTCCCGAGGGCGTCCATGCTGAGGTCGGTCGCCCGGTAGTCGGCTTCGGCGTCGAGGGCGTACGTGGTGACCGCACCGGGCATCATCGACCGGATTCCGTCTCCCACGGGGTCGTCCGCGTTGACCACCGCGCGCCGGCACAGCCCCTGGAACAGGCGGAGTTTGGCGTCCCGGTAGTTCTCCATGGTGCCGTGGTCGTCCAGGTGGTCCTGCGTGAGGTTGGTGAAGATCCCCACGTCGAGGAACGCGCGGTCCACCCGGTGGGTCAACAGGCCCATCGACGTGGCCTCCAGGACCACCGTGCCCACCCCGCGGTCGCGCATGCACCCCAGCAGGTACTGGAAGTCCGGCGACTCCGGTGTGGTCAGCACCGATCTCGGCATCGGGATCAGCTCGTCGCCGATCCGGCTGCCGGCCGTCCCGATGACCCCCACCCGTGCGCCCTCGGCGATCCGCAGCACGGACTCGACCATGTACGACACCGACGTCTTCCCGTTGGTGCCGGTGACGGCCACCATGTCCATCTCCCGCCCCGGCTCGCCGTAGTAGCGGGAGGTGACCACCGCAGCCGCCTTCCGCGTGTCCGGCACCCGTACGACACAGACTCCGGCGGCCGACGCCCACACCGCCGCCGGCAGATCGGGCGCCGCGTCGTCGACGAGCACCGCGACCGCGCCGCGTGCCAGAGCGGGGCCGACCAGCTCGGGGCCGCCCTCGCTGTGACCGGGCACCGCGATGAACAGCGAACCCGGCGAGACGCGGTGGGCGTCGAAGCACGTTCCCGCGGTGATCCTCGTCTCCGGATCGCCCAGGAGAACCTCATGGTCGTGCCCGGCCAGCAACTCGCTCAACTTCACAGGGGTCCTCTCGAGGGTGCGACGGGGCCGGTGGTCCGGCCGTCGCCGATGGCGATGCCGACGGCACGCCGAGGAGTCGCGGGGGTGGTGCTCAGCAGACAGGGGGTGGCGCTCAGCAGACAGAGCAGTGGAGCGGTGTTCCGGAAACCGGAAAGAGGCCCCGGCTGCGCGGAGAGAGCTCCACGGGCAGGGCGGAAGGGGGGAGAGGGTTCGTCGAGCCGGTCAGCCGTGGCCGTGCAAAGCGCGGCAGCGGGCCCCGGGGCCGGTGGTGCACAGCGCGCGAGGTGCCTGTCGCAGGCCCTCCGTCACCGCATATGTGCAACCCATGGGTGGAGTGTACGTCCCACGGAGCGTCCCGGACCCCGCCCCGCTTCGTGGCCCTCGGTCGCGGGTGTGACTGAGCGGGATTCACCGGTGAAAGGAGGCTGACGGCAACTTCGGCACCCGGACAGCGCGACCCTCCCGGTGCCCGCCAACTGGCAGGTTGCGGCCGCTCGTCCGTGATCGCTTCGTCTCACACCCGCGTGCTGAGCACGGCCACAGCCACTTCGGTGCCGGCGAGCGGCCTGGCCCCAGGCAGGCCGCGGGGCAGAACCTAGGGTTCGGCGGTCCAGCTCTGCTCCGGGCTGATCCCGCCGTCATCGGCCGACGAGTCGATGAACACGGCCAGAGCGAAGCCCATCGCGGCGAAGAAGAGCCCCACACATGTGAAGACCACGAGCACCCCGCCGGTCAGATACGACATGGCCCCGAGCACGGGCGGCGAAGCGGCCGGCACCGCCCGCTCGGGGCGCTGCGGCAGATACCGCACGGGCACGATGTCCCCCACCACATAGAGCTGCTCCGAGGCGACCTGGGCCCGCACATCCCGTCCGTCGGACGTCCGGAACCCGAGGATCTGGCGCCGCTCGCTGTGCCCATGCCCGTCCGAGGAACGGTGCACCATGAACGTCTCCAGACAGCGAGCCTCCGCGACCAGCCCCTCCCGCAAAGTCCGCTTGTACTCCGAGCCCCTCCGTGCCAACCAGATGAGCATCCCGATCCCGAAGGCCGCAAACAGCAGCCCGAACACCCCGAATACAAACCCGAACATTCCACCCAAAGCAGTCATTCCGCATCCCCCTGATGGTCCGGCCCCAGACCTCTGCACGCCGGGCCGACGACGCCCGTGAAGATACCCAGCAGGGAGCGGCGGTTCCCATTCCCAGGCGCTCGGTCACAGCGGGCCTCGATGCCGCGGGCCGATGTCCTTCAGGCGTCCCGGCGGTGGAGCGACTGCCGGCCGGCCCACAGGGCCGCGGCGACCCGTGTTGGGGCTGCTGGGGCTCATTCCGGCGGTGCGGCTGGCCGAGGGGCTGCAGGCACGGCTGCTGCTTTCCCCGCACGGGTACGCGGAGTCGGCTTCGGGCATCGCCGCCGAGTCGTCCGCCACCTGGGCCGACCGGTGGCGCACAGCTCTGTGGATGGAGATCCGGCTGGCGTTGGGCCTCCTCACCGGATTCCTCACCGCGACCCTGCTCGGGCTGTCGGTGGATCTGGCCATGTCCGCGGCCGGCGGCGGCACGGTCGAGGGCGAGCTGGTCGACGTGCCGGGACATCACTGGTGGTACGCGCTGCTCGTGCCGCTGCCGATCGTCGCTCTGCTGACGGCCGTTGTGGGACTCGGGGAGCTGATCACGGCCATTGTCCGACGGCTGCTCGGCCCGTCGGCTGCGGAGCGGCTCGCCGCCCTGGAGGAGCGCACCGAGCAGTTGTTGGAGCGGAACCGGATCGCCCGGGAGCTGCACGACTCGATCGGGCACGCACTGACGGTGGCGGTGGTGCAGGCGGGTGCGGCGAGGGCGGCGGGCAGCGTCGAGGGATCGCGGCGTTCGTGGTCGACGGGGCGATCCGTGACCTCGCCGAGGTGCGCGAGATGGGCTTTCCCGTCTTTGCCAGGGGAGTCATCCCCATCCCGGGGACCAAGGCAGCCGTTGAGCCGCTCAATGGCCAGGTGCGGTGTGGCGGCGTGAACGTGAGTGGCGGCGACATCGTGGTGGCCGACGAAGAGGGCATCGTGGTCACTCCCAGCGCCCGTCAGGAGCGGGTGCTCCTCGACGCTCGGACGAAGTTGTCCAAGGAGGCCGACGAATCCCTCGACGCATGGGAGGAGGCGCATCGCGCCCGCATCAACAAGATCCTGGGCGAGAACGGCTTCGAAGACTGATCGAGGCTGTTCAAGGCTCGAATGATCCTGGCCGAGTTGCGCCCAGGGCTCGACGCATCGCAGCAGACGGGAAGACCGAAGTCTCGGATCCCCGTTCCTTGGTCACCCCATTCTTCACATCATCTCCTCGTGCGCCGGCTGCGAGCGCTACGGTTCTTTTCGTAGCACCGAGTGCGAGATACGTCACAGATCGACATGGTGCGGCTGCTGCGGCCTGCCCGGACGCGGCTGCACGTTGGGGGGAACGGCATGCGCGAAATGGCCAAGGGTTCCAATGTCGGCCTGGCAGCCCTGAGCGATGACACCGGTTCGGTGATCGTGAGTCTGCGCTGGAGCAGCGCGGCGGGGGACGGCGACGCGGATGTGTCCGTGCTGCTGCTGGACGGCAACGGCAAGGTGCGCAACGACGCCGATTTCTTCTTCTACAACAACCCCGCCGCAGCCGACGGCAGCGTGCAGTTGTTGGGGAAGACTCCGACCGACAGTGGCAACGAAGACCGCATCAGCCTCGATCTGACCGCAGTTCCCCGGGATGTTGAACGCATCGTTGTGGCAGCCAGTCGGTACGGCGGTTCCTGCTTCGGTGAACTGGACGACCTTCGGGTGACGCTCGCCGATCGTAGTGGCGAGGCTCTGCTCGGATTCTCCATCACCGACGCCGGCGTCGAGAGTGCATTCATCTTCAGTGAGCTGTACCGGCGGGGCGAGGAGTGGAAGTTCCGGGCAATCGGCCAGGGCTACGAGACCGGTCTGGCCGGTCTGGCAACGGACTTCGGCATCGATATCGATGCCGAGGGCGAGGGCGACGCCGTAGAGGTACCTGCGGTGGAGCAGGTACCGAAGGCCGATGAGCCTCGGCCACCGTCCGTCGAGTCACCGGCGGTGTTTCTCGCGGAGGCAGCAAGTGGAGTGCAGCCGTTGGGAGTTGAGCCGACGCCAAAGCGTGTCCCCGGCCCTCGCACCGCCAAGAAGAAGGTCACGCTGCCCAAGGTGGCCAAGAAGTCCCTCGCCGAGAACGACTCGTGGAGGCCTGCCCGGCTCTTCCCCGCGCCGTCGCTCAAAAGCGACAAGGAGCGTGAGCTGCGGGCCACTTCCGTTCTGCTGTCAGTGATGGCCGAAGTTCCTGAGTTGGGGCGTCGGCTCACCGCTGCTTTCGGCGCACCGGCCGGCCGTATGCAGACCTTCACGGAGGTCACACTGCCGCACGGAGATAGCCCCAAGCGCCCGGACGGTGTGATCCGCGTAGAGCGCGCGGGCAAGTTGTGGACCGCCCTGGTCGAGACGAAGACCAATGGGAACCCGCTCAAACCGGATCAGGTCCAGAACTACATGGACATTGCCGCCCGCCGCGGATACGAGGCAGTCATCACGCTCTCCAACGACGTGGCCCTGGAGGGCAGTCCGCTGGTGGACGTCAGAACCGATGGGCGGCGCAAGCACAAGGTCGCCCTCTGGCATCTGTCCTGGGCCGAAGTGGCCCACCAGGCACAGATGCTGATCCGCCATGAGGGCGTCGGCAATGCCGCCCATGCGTGGCTCCTGCAGGAGTTGCTGCACTACCTTCAGCACGAGAATTCCGGCTGCCACGGCTTCCAGAACATGGGACCAGCCTGGGTGCCCGTACGAAACGGCATCGATGCGGAGACCCTCTGCCAGGGCGACCAACGCGCCGTGGAGGTCGTCGAGAGCTGGGAACGGCTCATCCGCCAGGTCTGCCTACGCCTCGGCGGCGAACTCGGCCAGAAGGCATTGCCGGTACAGCGCGCCAAGCGCGGCACCGATCCGCACTCCCGGCGCGCCGTACTCGCCGACCGGCTGTGCGCCGAAGGCCGCCTGACCGCTGAGCTGCGCATCGACGGTACGCCAGGCGTTCTCGGGATCACGGCCGATCTGCGGACCGCCAGACTTCGCACACATCCATCGAAATCCAGGCCCCGGACGGGAGTTACCCCCTCACCTCGGCCAAGCGTCTGATCCGGCTGCTGGCCGAGGCGCCTGCGGACCTCCATGTCGAGACTCTTGTCGAGGGCGGCAATGGTCCACGCGGCACCCTGGAACGGCTACGGCCCGAGCCGGCCGACATGCTGCCCAAGGACGGCGCAGGGATGACCGGTTTCCGGCTGTCGTTGTTCAAGGGCATGGGTGCCACTCGTGGCAGCGCCGAATCCGGATTCATCCGCAGTGTCGACGAGTCTGTGGACCGGTTCTACGCGAGCGTCGTCGCACAGCTGATCTCCTTCGAACGGCGTCAGGTAAGCCGCTCACAGCCCGTGGAACCGGCTGCCGTCGGCTGATCCCGGCTTTCGACGCGGACGACGAGAACAACGGCGATCCGTCCTGCTCGTTCAGCTCCGCCCGTAACCGGTGCGGACAGACCTGCGCCCCGCCGCTCCACGGGGGGAGAAGCAGCAGGGCGCAGGAGTCAGGAGGGTTCGGGCAGGGAGCTCAGAGGTGCGTCGGGGCGAACATGCGGAGGACCGCCGGGAGTACGACCACCGAAGGGCCGGGCTCCGCGAAGGACTTGGCCAGGTCCTCGCTCAGCGACTCCGGAGTCGTACGGACCGCCGGGACCCCGAAGGACTCCGCCAGTGCCACGAAGTCCGGGCGGGACAGCTCCGTCGCCGTCGCCTCGCCGAACGCGTCCTCCATGTACTCGCGCAGGATGCCGTAACCGCCGTCGTCCACGATCAGCCAGGTGACCGGGAGGTCGTACTGGCGAGCCGTCGCCAGCTCCGCGATCGAGTACATCGCGCCGCCGTCGCCGGAGACCGCGAGGACCGGACGAGTACGGTCCGCCGCCGCCGCGCCCAGCGCCGCCGGGAAGCCGTAGCCGAGGCCGCCCGCGCCCTGGGCCGAGTGCATGGTGTTCGGGTGGCGGGCGTCGAAGGCCGACCAGGCCCAGTAGGCCAGGATCGTCATGTCCCAGAAGCTCGGGGACGTGTCCGGCAGGGCCTCGCGGACGGAAGCCAGCACCTGCTGTTCCAGGGTCAGGTCCTGGGCGGCTATGCGAGCCCGGACCTGGGTCAGGACCGTGCGTACGGACTCGGCCGCGGCCGGATCCTCGCGCTCCTCCACCGTCTCCAGCAGTGCCGACAGCGCGAGGCGCGCGTCCGCGTGGATGCCGAGGCCCGCGTGGTTGGACTCCAGCTTGCCGGCGTCCGCCTCGATCTGGATGACCCGGCCGCGCGGCGCGAACGTGTGGTAGTTCGAGGACAGTTCACCGAGGCCGGAGCCGACCACGAGCAGAACGTCCGCGGATTCGAGGAAGTCCGTGGTGTGGCGGTCCTCCAGCCAGGACTGGAGCGAGAGCGGGTGCTCCCAGGGGAAGGCGCCCTTGCCGCCGAAGGTGGTGACGACCGGCGCGTCGATCTTCTCCGCGAGGGCGAGCAGCTTGCCGCACGCGTCGGAGCGGACGACTCCGCCGCCCGCGATGATCGCCGGACGGGATGCGGTGGACAGCAAGTGCGCCGCCACAGCCGTCAGTTCGGGGCGCGGCACGACCTCCTGCGGCGTGGCGTCCATGGCCGTGACGACCGGCAGGGTCGTCTCGGCCAGCAGCACGTCCTGCGGGATTTCGACCCAGACCGGGCCGTGCGGCGCCGTTAGCGCCGACTGCCAGGCAGCGGCGATCGCGGACGGTATCTGCGAGGCCGTACGGACGGTGTGCACGGACTTCACGATGTCGCGGAACGACGCCTGCTGGTCGCGCAGTTCGTGCAGATAGCCGTGGCGGCCGCCGCCGAGACCGGGCGTCGGGACCTGGCTGCCGATGGCGAGCACCGGCGCCGAGGCCGCGGCCGCCTCCTGGAGCGCGGCCAGGGACATCAGCGCGCCGGGGCCGGTCGAGAGCAGCAGCGGGGCCACCTCGCCGGTGACCCGGCCGTACGCGTCGGCGGCGAAGCCCGCGTTGTTCTCGACGCGCAGCCCGACGTACTCCAGCTGCGAGCGGCGCAGCGCGTCGAACATGCCGAGCGCGTGCTGGCCCGGGAGGCCGAAGACCGTGGTCGCACCCAGGCCCTGCAGGGATTCGACCACGAGGTCGCCGCCGTTGCGGCCGGGCGGCGGGTTCAGCGCGGCCGCGGTCTGAGCCTCGGTGGGGCGCAGCACCAGGTCGTGATCGTGCGTCACTTGGCGCGCCCCTCGGCGATCTGGCGGGACATGATCGTGGTCAGCTCGTACGCCGTGTGGGACGCGGCGACCGAGGTGATCTCGGCGTGATCATACGCGGGCGCGACCTCGACGACGTCGGCCGAGACAAGGTTGCAGGAGGCCAGACCGCGCAGGATCTCCAGCAGTTCGCGGGAGGTCATGCCGCCGGCCTCGGGCGTGCCGGTGCCGGGCGCGTGCGCCGGGTCGAGGCAGTCGATGTCGATGGAGATGTACAGCGGCCGGTCGCCGATGCGCTGGCGCAGCTGGTCGGCGACCTCATCGGCGCCCCGCCGGTAGACATCGGCCGACGTCACGATGCCGAAGCCCATCTTGGCGTCGTCGTCCAGGTCCTGCTTGCCGTACAGCGGACCGCGCGTGCCGACGTGCGAGAGCGCCTCGGTGTCGAGGATGCCCTCCTCGACGGCCCGGCGGAACGGCGTGCCGTGCGTGTACTCGGCGCCGAAGTACGTGTCCCAGGTGTCCAGGTGCGCGTCGAAGTGCAGCAGGGCGACCGGGCCGTGCTTCTTGGCCACCGAGCGCAGCAGCGGCAGCGCGATGGTGTGGTCGCCGCCGAGCGTCATCATCCGCGCGCCGGTGCCCAGCAGGTCGTCGGCCGCGGCCTCGATCGTCTCGACGGCCTCGTTGATGTTGAACGGGTTCGCGGCGATGTCACCCGCGTCCGCGACCTGCGCGAGTGCGAAGGGCGAGGCGTCCTGCGCCGGGTTGTACGGGCGCAGAAGCCTCGACGCCTCGCGGATGGCGTTGCCGCCGAAGCGTGCTCCGGGACGGTAGGAGACCCCGGAGTCGAAGGGAACGCCGACCACGGCGACATCGGCGCGGCCGACCTCGTCGAGCCGGGGCAGCCGGGCGAACGTCGCGGGTCCGGCGTACCGCGGAATACGGGACGAGTCGATCGGGCCGCGCGGCTGCTCGTTGCTGCTCATGAAATTTCCTACTTTCCTACGCTTCGTTGCGGTTTACGACTCTAGCTGGCTACGGTCACGGGCTCGGCCGGGGCCTCTTCCTCGGCGCCGCGGCCCGCCAGGCGTTCGCGCCAGTTCGCCAGGGTGGCCGCGTCCGTCGGCCTGGTCGCCAGGGAGACGATCACGTACGCCGCCAGCGACAGCAGCAGGCCGTAGTAGACGGGCTGGTTGGCGAGGATTCCGTACGTGGCCATCAGGCCGATGACGGAGAGGCCGCCGACGGTGACCGAGGCCAGCGCGCCGTACACGGTGCCGCGCTTCCACAGCAGGCCGCCCAGGATCGGCACGAGCAGACCGCCGACGAGCAGGTTGTACGCGACCGTCAGCGCCTCGATGACGTTGTTGAGCGCGATGGCGATACAGATGACCGCGATGCCCATGATCAGGATGAAGGCGCGGTTGCCCTTCACCTCGTCGTGGTCGTCGCCGTTCCGGGACGTCAGGCCCCGCACTCGCGACCAGATGTCGTTGTTGGCGACGGTGGCGCAGGCGATGAGCGCTCCGGAGGACGTCGACATGACGGCGGCGAGGGCCGCGGCCAGCACCAGTCCGCGTACGCCCATGGGCAGTTCGTCCTTGACGATGGTCGCGAAGGCGTCGTCGGCGTTGGGCAGCTTCGGGTAGAGGACCTTGGCGGCGGTGCCGATGACGGCGCCGGCCAGGGCGTAGACGAGGCAGTACGTACCGGCGACCGTGCCGCCGTACCGCGCGACCTTGTCACTGCGCGCCGTGAACACCCGCTGCCAGATGTCCTGGCCGATCAGCATGCCGAAGGTGTAGATCAGCACGTAGGTGAAGATCGTCTCGCCGCCGATGCCCAGCGGGTCGAAGTACTCGGTGGGGAGCTTCGCCTTCATCTCGCTGAAGCCGCCGGCCTTGACGACCGCGATGGGCAGCAGGAGCAGGAGCACACCGACCGTCTTCACGACGAACTGCACCATGTCGGTGAGGGTGATCGACCACATGCCGCCGAGCGTCGAGTACGCGACGACGATCGCGCCGCCGAGGATGATCGAGGCGGTCCGGTTGAGGTCGAAGAGGACGTCGAAGATGGTGGCGTACGCGATCGTGGAGGTGACCGCGAGCATCAGCGTGTACGCCCACATCACGATGCCGGAGATGAGGCCGGCCTTGCCGCCGTAGCGCAGGTCGAGCATCTCGGAGACGGTGTAGACCTTCAGCCGGGCGATGCGCGCGGAGAAGAACACCGAGAGGGCGAGGAGGCCGAGGCCGATGGTGAAGACCATCCAGGCGCCGGAGAGGCCGAACTTGTAGCCGAGGCCGACGCCGCCGATGGTGGAGGCGCCGCCGAGGACGATGGCCGCCATGGTGCCGGAGTACATCGAGGGGCCGAGCCGGCGGCCCGCGACCAGGAACTCGCTCTTGGACTTGGCGCGGCGCATGCCCCACCAGCCCATGCCGAGCATGCCGGCCAGATAGACAACGATTACTGCGTAGTCGACAGCCATCGGCTTCCTTCCGTCTCGTCCCCCGGGGTCCTCAGGTCTTGTGCGAAACGACGCTAGGTGGCTGGAAAGCAACGCTGAAGTGTACGTTTTATCCATTCTCAACACCGCTGATGGATGGACCGTCCATGCCGGAATCTGCAGCAGCCCCACCAACCCCAGGTATCCCGCTCGCCGCGCTGCTCGCCCGCGAGGATCTCGGCCTGCGCCAGATCGCCGGGCCGATGGAGGCGGGCACGGTGCTGCACTGGGTGCACACCTCGGAGATGGAGGATCCCTATCCGTATCTGCTCGGCGGCGAGCTGCTGATGAGCGCCGGGGTGCTGCTGAAGGACCCCGACAGATATGTGTCGCGCATTGTGCAGGCGGGCGCGGCAGCACTCGGCTTCGGCGTCGCGCCGGTGTACGACACGGTGCCGGACGCGCTGATCGAGGCGTGCGACCGGCACGGACTGCCGCTGCTGGAGGTCCCACCGAAGACGCCGTTCACGGCGGTGGCCCGCGCGGTGTGGCGGCTGATGGCCGAGGCCCGCCACCGGGAGCTGCGCCGGGTGACCCAGGCCCAGCAGGGCCTCGCCACGGCGGCGGCCCGCCCGGACCCGGTCCCGGCGGTCCTCCACCAGCTGGCGGCCCGCCTTGGCGGCCAGGCGGTGCTGCTCGACGCCTCGGGCACGGAACTGTCGGCCGCGGGGGGCTCCCCGGGCCCGGAGGCGCGGGCGGCGCTGAAGCGGCTGGCGCAGGTGGTGAACCCGCAGGGGGTGAACCCGCAGGTGTATCCGTCGTCGGCGGGCGCGGAGGAAGTCCCCCACCCCGCCCCTGCCCGAACCGAGGGGGCGCCCCCCGACCCCGCCGCGCTCACCGCGCCCGCCGCGCCCGCTTCGCGGCGAAGCCCGGCGGACGGTGGGCCGCCCGGCGGGGAAACCAGCCGGCCCGCGCCCGCGTCCGCCAGTGACGCCGTCGGCGGGACCCATCTCGCCGCCTACGCCCTCGGCGGCAGCCAAGGGCTCGTCCTCGGCCTCGCCGCTCCCCACCGTGAACCCGGTGACCACACCGTCGCCGGTGTCGCCGTCGTGCTGCTCTCGCTGCTGACCGCGCCCCACCAGGGCGCCGACAGCACCGGGCGCAGTGCCGCTCTCGTACGGCTGCTGCTCGGCGCGCGGCCCGCCGAGGCCGCGCCGTTGCTGGGGGCCGACCGGTGGATCGTCGTGCACGCGCGCGGTGAGCGCGGCACACCCTTCGCCGCGTCCGCGCTCGGCGCCGGGCTCGGCAGCGCGCTCGTCGACCCGGCCGAGGACGGCACCGTACGGATCCTGCTCCCGGCCGACCGCGAGGTGACCCCGCAGCCCGGCTGGGTCCTCGGCGTGAGCGCCCCCGTCCGTCCCGAGGAGCTCGGCGCCGCCGACACCCAGGCGGCCAGGGCCGTCCACCGCGCCGCCGCCACCCGCACCGACGTGGTCAGGCACCGCGGCACCTCCCTGGCCGCACTGCTCTCGCCCGACGAGGCGGCCGCCCACGCCCGGATGCGTCTCGCGCCGCTCGTCGACTCCCCCGCCCTGATCGAGACCCTGCGCAGCTGGCTCTCCCTGCACGGCAGTTGGGACCGTACGGCCGCGGCGTTGGAGGTCCACCGCAACACCGTCCGCCAGCGCATCGCCCGCTGCGCGACGCTGCTGGACGAGGATCTCGACGACGCCGACGTACGGATGGAGCTCTGGTTCGCCCTGCGCTCCCTGTGAGCCGGCACCGAGCCGACACGAGCCGGAACTGTGACGCGTACGACCGATCCCCACCCTGGACAGCCCCGGTGACCGACCGGTAACTTCAGTCTGAGCAAGCGCTTAGTCCATCATTTGATCAATCACGATGGCGGTGAACCACCTCCGCGAGAGCGGCGGCGGTCAGCCGCAAAGGGAAGGGGGCGTCCCGTGCGCCGTACCGTTTTCAACGAGGACCACGAGGCGTTCCGCGAGACCATCCGCGCCTTCATCGAGGCCGAGGTCGTGCCCGTCTACGACGAGTGGTTCGCCGCCGGCCAGGCGCCCCGCGACTTCTACTACAAGCTCGGTGAGCTGGGCGTCTTCGGCATCCGGGTCGACGAGGAGTTCGGCGGCGCCGGCATCGAGTCGCACAAGTACGAGGCCGTGATGTACGAGGAGACGGCCCGCGCGGGCGTCAACTTCGGCGGCTCCGGCGTACATGTGCTGCTCGCCTTGCCGTACATCCAGATGCTGGCCACCGACGAGCAGAAGAAGCGCTACCTGGAGAAGTTCGTCACCGGCGAGGAGATGTGGGCGCTGGCGATGACCGAGCCGGGCACCGGTTCCGACGTCGCGGGCATGAAGACCACCGCCAAGCTCTCGGAGGACGGCACGCACTACGTCCTCAACGGCGCCAAGACCTTCATCACCGGTGGTGTGCACGCCGACCGCGTGATCGTGTGTGCCCGCACCTCCGCCCCGCGCGAGGACGACCGCCGCTTCGGCATCTCCCTGTTCGCGGTGGACACCAAGTCGGCGGGCTACTCCGTCGGCCGCAAGCTGGACAAGCTCGGCCTGAAGACCTCCGACACCGCCGAGCTTGCCTTCGTCGACGTGAAGGTCCCGGCCGAGGACCTGCTCGGCGAGGAGAACAAGGGCTTCTACTACCTCGGCGCGAACCTTCCCTCCGAGCGCTGGGGCATCGCGTTCGGCGCGTACGCGCAGGCCAAGGCCGCCGTCCGGTTCGCCCAGCAGTACGTGCAGGACCGGACGGTCTTCGGCAAGCCGGTCGCGCACTTCCAGAACACCAAGTTCGAGCTGGCCGCCTGCCAGGCCGAGGTGGACGCCGCCGAGGCCGTGGCCGACCGCGCGCTGGAGGCTCTGGACACGGGCGAGCTCACGCCCGCCGAAGCCGCGTCCGCGAAGCTGTTCTGCACCGAGGTCGCGCACCGCGTCATCGACAAGTGCCTGCAGCTGCACGGCGGCTACGGCTACATGAACGAGTACCCGATCGCTCGTCTCTACGCCGACAACCGCGTCAACCGCATCTACGGCGGCACCAGCGAGGTCATGAAGTCGATCATCGCCAAGTCCATGGGCCTGTAAGGACAGTTACCTTCCTCCCATGAGCTCAGCACTTGACGACCTGCTCGATCTGCTCGACCTGGAGCAGATCGAGCAGGACATCTTCCGGGGCCGGTCCCGCTCCGCCCTCGTACCGCGCGTCTTCGGCGGACAGGTCGCGGCCCAGGCGCTCGTCGCCGCGGGCCGCACCGTCCCCGAGGACCGCACGGCCCACTCCCTGCACGCGTACTTCCTGCGCATGGGCGACCCGGGCGCGCCGATCGTCTACACGGTCGACCGCATCCGCGACGGCCGCTCCTTCACCACGCGCCGGGTCGTCGCCGTCCAGCACGGGCAGCCGATCTTCCACCTCTCCGCGTCCTTCCAGACGTACGAGGAGGGACTCGAGCACCAGGCGGCGATGCCGTCCGCGCCCGAACCGGAGACCCTGCCGACGGCGGCCGAGATCCTGCCGCGGTACGCAGGCGACTTCGTCGACCCCGGCACCGTGGAGCGGCTGCTCGAGGCACGGGCCGCGGTCGATCTGCGCTATGTCGACGCTCCGCCGTACGGCAGCGTGGGCGAACCGCGCGAGCCGCGCTCGCAGGTGTGGTTCCGGGCGAACGGCAAGCTCGCGGACGACCCGCTGCTGCATGTCTGCCTCGCCACCTATGTCTCCGACATGACGCTGCTGGACTCGGTGCTCCTGGCCCACGGCCGCGGCGGCTGGGCGGTCGGCGACGTGGTCGGCGCCTCGCTCGACCACGCGATGTGGTTCCACCGGCCCTTCAGGGCCGACGAGTGGCTGCTGTACGACCAGGAGTCACCGTCGGCGTCCGGCGGCCGGGGTCTCGGCCAGGCGCGGATCTACACCCAGGACGGGCGGCTTGCCATCTCCGTCATCCAGGAAGGCGTCGTTCGCGTACCCCACTGATCGGACATACGGTCCGGTACATGAGCGAACAGCCTGCGAGCACGGCCGAACAGCCTGCGAGCGCGAGCGATGAGCCTGCGGGCTCAGGTGAGAGCACCTCCACGGTGATCGTCGCGGCGATGGCAAATCTCGGCATCGCCGTGGCGAAGGCCGTCGCCGGCGTGATCAGCGGCTCCAGCGCCATGCTCTCGGAGGCGGCGCACTCGGTGGCCGACACGGTCACCGAGCTGCTGCTGCTCACCTCCCTCAAGCGGAGTGCGAAGCCGGCCGACGAGGACCATCCGCTCGGCCACGGCCCCGAGCGCTACATCTGGGCGCTGCTCGCCGCCGTCGCGACGTTCGTCGGCGGCGCGGTCTTCTCCGTCTACGACGGCATCCACACCCTGACCCACGGCGAGGATCCGGGCGATCCGCTCGTCTCGTACATCGTGCTCGGCGTCGCCTTCCTGCTGGAGGGCTACTCGCTGCGTACGGGCGTCCGGCAGGTCCGCGCCGAGGCCGCCCGGCTGGGGGCGCCGGCCGGCCGCTATCTGCGGCTGACCCCCGACACCGCGGTCAAGGCGGTCGTCCTGGAGGACACCGCGGCGCTCGCCGGTCTGCTGCTCGCGGCCGGCGGACTGCTCGGCGGGCAGCTGACGGGCTCCGGCGTCTGGGACGGTGTGGCGTCGGTCCTGATCGGCGTGCTGCTGGTCTACGTGGCCTGGGTACTGGGCCGCAGCAACGCCCGGCTGCTGATCGGCCGCCCGCTCCCCGAGCCGATGCGCGAAGCCGTACGGGAGGAGATCCTCACCGTCCCGCACATCGTGGACGTGCTGGAGCTGACCACGCTCATCCAGGGCCCGGCCGAGATCCTGATCGCCGCGAAGGTCGACTTCCGGGACGCCTCGAGCGCCCGGCAGGTCGAGTGGGCGTGCGAGGAGGCGGAGGAGCAGCTGCGGGAGCGCTTCCCCGCGATCCGGCGCGTGTATCTGGATCCGACACCGGGCCTCGGTCAGGAGAGGCCGGCCGCGTCCAGCAGGTAGGCGGTCATCGGGTCGTAGAAGCGCGGATCGGTGACATGGTCGTCGAGCGGGACGGTCACCTGGAGGGTGCCTTCCGCCTCGCCGATGAACAGCGCCGGGTCGTTGCTGTCCGCGTATCCGACGGAGTCGAGACCGCGCTGCCCCGCGCACCCGGCCCAGCCGTGGTCGGCCACCACCAGATCGGGCAGCTCGCGGCCCTCGCGCTCGAGCCCGTCGAGGATCGCGGCCATGGGCGCAGGTGAGTGCGTGTGCCACAGGGTCGCGCCGCGCTCCAGCATCGCGACGTCCGCGAACTGGAAGACCATGCCCTCGTCGGCCGTCAGCCCGCCCGGAATCCGTACGATCTCGCAGCCGGCGGCCCGCAGGGCGTCGGCGGTCTGTCGGTGCACATCCAGCAGCCCACCCGGGTGACCGGTCGCGAAGAGCACCCGCTGCCGGCCGGCGACGGCCTTGCGCAGCCGGGCCGCCATCCGCTCCAGGGCGTCGACGGTGAGCTCCGGGTCGATGGTGTCCTGGCCCTGCCGGTGCCCGGGATCGTCGCTGACGCCGCACCGCTCGGCCATCACGGCCAGCACGTCCTGCTCGTCGGTCCAGCGGTCGCCGAGCTCAAGGCCGAGCCAGTAGTGCCGGTCGCCGTTGGCGAGCTTGCGGTAGTGGGAGAGGTTGTTGTCGCGGGGGGTGGCGACGTCTCCGGCGATACGTGAGCGGACGAGGTGGTCGACAAGGGCGGCGCGGCTGGGTATCGGCATGAGCCCCATTGTGCCGTCAGGCACACGGACCGTGCCCACTGTCCCGAACGCTGGACGCACCCGGCCGATGACCTGCGGCGGCCGCGCGCGGCGCGGGCCTTCAGCCCGTCAGCGACGCGAACGCCCCGTGCGCTAGGCGCCGCAGCAGTGTCTCCGTCGCCGCCCGGCCGGGCAGACCGCTGCCGTACGAGCCGAGGTGCGGCGTCGAGTTGAGCAGGCCGAACACCGCGTGGACCGCCGCCCGCGCCTCCGCCTCGGGGACTTCCGGATGCAGTTCCCGTACCGCGGCGACCCACAACTCGACGTACTGCCGCTGCAGCTGCCGCACCAGCTTGCGGTCGCTGTCGCGCAGCCGGTCCAGCTCACGGTCGTGAAGGGTGATCAGCGGTCGGTCGTCGAGAGCGAAGTCGATGTGCCCGTCGATGAGGGAGGCGAGCAGCACCTCGGGGTCGGCCTCGGCCTCCTCCACCCGTAGCCGGCCGCCGCTCAGCAGCCGTTCGCTGATGCCCACCAGCAGTTCGGCGAGCATGGCGTCCTTGCCCGCGAAGTGGCGGTACAGCCCGGGTCCGCTGATGCCGACAGCAGCCCCTATCTCGTCGACGCCGACGCCGTGGAAGCCGCGCTCGGCGAAGAGGCGGGCGGCCTCCTTGAGGATCTGCTCGCGGCGCTTCGGCGCATCCGTCCTGGTGGTCATGGCATTGATTCTAGACAAGCCTGTTAGCGCTCGTTAACCTGGAGGAAACGCGTTAACGCTCATTAACTGATCCTCGTACGGAAGCGACAACGGAGTCGTACGGGCAAGGGGGCTCAAGACGATGCAGCAGGCACCCGTGCTGGCGAGCGCGGCAGATCCCGCCTCGGCGGCCTGGCAGGCCAACGAGGCGGCGCACCAGGAGCTCGCCGACGGCCTGCGCGGCCGACTGGCGGCGGCCCGCCTCGGCGGCGGCGAGAAGGCCCGCGCCCGGCACGCGGCGCGCGGGAAGCTGCTGCCGCGCGACCGCGTGGACACCCTCCTCGACCCGGGCTCGCCCTTCCTGGAGCTCGCCCCGCTCGCGGCGGAGGGGATGTACGACGGCCAGGCCCCGGCCGCCGGCGTGATCGCAGGGATCGGGCGGGTCAGTGGCCGCGAGGTGGTCGTCGTCGCCAATGACGCCACGGTCAAGGGCGGCACGTACTACCCGATGACGGTGAAGAAGCACCTCCGCGCCCAGGAAGTGGCTCTGGAGAACCGTCTGCCCTGTGTGTATCTGGTGGACTCGGGCGGCGCCTTCCTGCCCATGCAGGACGAGGTCTTCCCCGACCGCGAGCACTTCGGGCGGATCTTCTACAACCAGGCGCGGATGTCCGGCGCCGGCATCCCGCAGATCGCGGCGGTCCTCGGCTCCTGCACGGCCGGCGGGGCGTACGTCCCGGCGATGAGCGACGAAGCGGTCATCGTGCGGGGCCAGGGCACGATCTTCCTCGGCGGCCCGCCGCTGGTGAAGGCCGCGACCGGCGAGGTGGTCACGGCGGAGGAGCTGGGCGGCGGCGAGGTCCACTCCCGGATCTCCGGCGTCACCGACCATCTCGCGGAGGACGACGCGCACGCGCTGCGGATCGTACGGAACATCGTGGCGACGCTCCCCGAGCGCGGCCCGCTCCCCTGGTCGGTCGAGCCGGCAGAGGAGCCCAAGGTGGACCCCGCCGGGCTGTACGGCGCGGTGCCGGTCGACTCCCGCACCCCCTATGACGCACGCGAAGTGATCGCCCGGATCGTGGACGGCTCCCGGTTCGCGGAGTTCAAGTCGGAGTTCGGCACGACGCTGATCACCGGCTTCGCCCGGATCCACGGCCATCCGGTCGGCATCGTCGCCAACAACGGCATCCTGTTCTCCGAATCCGCCCAGAAGGGCGCGCACTTCATCGAGCTGTGCGACCAGCGCGGTATCCCGCTGCTCTTCCTGCAGAACATCTCGGGCTTCATGGTCGGCCGGGACTACGAGGCGGGCGGCATCGCCAAGCACGGCGCCAAGATGGTCACGGCCGTGGCCTGCACCCGGGTGCCGAAGCTGACGGTCGTCGTCGGCGGCTCGTACGGCGCGGGGAACTACTCGATGTGCGGCCGGGCGTATTCGCCGCGCTTTCTGTGGATGTGGCCGAACGCCAAGATCTCGGTGATGGGCGGCGAGCAGGCCGCTTCGGTGCTGGCGACGGTCAAGCGCGACCAGCTCGAAGGGCGGGGCGAGGTGTGGCCCGCCGCCGAGGAGGAGGCTTTCAAGGAGCCGATCCGCGCGCAGTACGAGCAGCAGGGCAACGCCTACTACGCCACGGCACGGCTGTGGGACGACGGCGTGATCGACCCGCTGGAGACCCGGCAGGTGCTGGGTCTGGCCCTGACCGCGTGTGCCAACGCCCCGCTGGGTGAGCCCGGCTTCGGCGTCTTCCGGATGTGAGGACCTCCATGTTCAGCACTGTCCTGGTCGCCAACCGAGGCGAGATCGCGGTACGGGTCATCCGCACCCTGCGCGCGATGGGCATCCGATCGGTCGCCGTCTTCAGCGACGCGGACGCGGACGCACGGCATGTACGGGAGGCGGACACGGCGGTCCGTATCGGCCCGGCGCCCGCGGCCGAGAGCTATCTCTGTGTGGAGCGCCTGCTGGAGGCCGCGGCCCGGACCGGCGCCGAGGCGGTCCACCCGGGCTACGGCTTCCTCGCCGAGAACGCGGGCTTCGCGCAGGCCTGCGCCGACGCCGGCCTGGTTTTCATCGGCCCGCCCGCCTCGGCGATCTCGCTGATGGGCGACAAGATCCGCGCCAAGGAGACGGTGCAGGCGGCGGGCGTCCCGGTGGTGCCGGGCTCGTCCGGTTCGGGACTGACGGACGATCAACTGGCCGCTGCCGCCCGCGAGATCGGAATGCCGGTGCTGCTGAAGCCCTCGGCGGGCGGCGGCGGCAAGGGCATGCGGCTCACCCGGGTGGAATCGGCGCTGCTCGAGGAGATCGCGGCGGCCCGCCGTGAGGCCCGTGCCTCCTTCGGCGACGACACCCTCCTTGTGGAGCGGTGGATCGACCGCCCCCGGCATATCGAGATCCAGGTCCTGGCGGACGGCCACGGCCATGTGGTCCACCTCGGCGAGCGCGAGTGCTCGTTGCAGCGCCGCCACCAGAAGATCATCGAGGAGGCGCCGAGCGTCCTGCTGGACGAGAAGACCCGCGCCGCGATGGGCGAGGCCGCGGTCCAGGCGGCCCGCTCGTGCGGCTACCGGGGCGCGGGCACGGTGGAGTTCATCGTCCCTGGCCATGACCCGTCCGCGTACTACTTCATGGAGATGAACACCCGCCTCCAGGTCGAGCACCCGGTGACGGAGCTCATCACCGGCCTGGACCTGGTGGAGTGGCAACTGCGGGTCGCGGCGGGCGAGCAACTGCCCTTCACGCAGGAGGACATCAGCCTCACGGGCCATGCGGTCGAGGCCCGTGTCTGTGCCGAGGACCCCGCACGCGGCTTCCTGCCCTCCGGCGGCACGGTCCTCGCGCTGCACGAGCCGCAGGGCGACGGGGTGCGCACCGACTCGGGCCTGGCCGAGGGCACGGAGGTCGGCAGCCTGTACGACCCGATGCTGTCGAAGGTCATCGCGTACGGCCCCGACCGCCCGACCGCCCTGCGCAGACTGCGCGCGGCTCTCGCGGACACGGTCACCCTCGGCGTCCCGACGAACGCGGGCTTCCTGCGCCGTCTGCTGGCCCACGAGTCGGTGGTCTCCGGCGACCTGGACACGGGCCTGGTGGAGCGCGAGGCGGACGACCTGGTCCCGGAAGGTGTGCGGGACGAGGTGTACGCGGCGGCCGCGGCGGTACGACTGGCCGGGCTGAGTCCGCGGCGGGGTGCGGGCTGGGTGGACCCCTTCTCGGTGTCGGACGCCTGGCGCCTGGGCGGCACCCCCGCCTGGACGGTCCATGACTTCCGTATCCCGGGCCGCGACCCGGTGCATGTGCGCACGCGCACGGTGGCCGGAACCACGGAGATCGCGCTCGGCGAAGCCGCGGCGGCGGCCGGTGCGGAGCTGTCCGGCCGGGGGTTCGGCATCCGCCTTGTCGCGCTCGAGCCCGGCCGGGTGACGATCGAACTCGACGGCGTCACCCACACCTTCACCCACGCCCCCTCCCCGGAGGGGACCTGGCTGGGCCGGGACGGCGACAGCTGGCACGTCCTGGACCACGACCCGGTCGAGGCCTCCCTGAGCGGCGCCGCGCACGCCGGCGCCGACACCCTGGCCGCACCGATGCCGGGCACCGTCACCGTGGTGAAGGTCGCCGTCGGGGACGAGGTCGACGCGGGCCAGAGTCTGCTGGTCGTCGAGGCGATGAAGATGGAGCACGTCATCTCCGCCCCGCACGCCGGCACCGTCACCGAGCTGGACGTCACACCCGGCTCGACCGTCGCCATGGACCAGATCCTGGCGGTCGTCACCCCGAGGGAGGAAGCATGACCGACGGGCTGCCCATGGCCGTTCCCGTGCAGGATCTGCCGCCCCGCGTCCGTATCCACGAGGTCGGCGCCCGCGACGGGCTGCAGAACGAGAAAACGGTCGTTCCGACCGAGGTCAAGGCCGAGTTCATCCACCGGCTCGCCGACGCCGGTCTGACGACGATCGAGGCGACCAGCTTCGTCCACCCCAAGTGGGTGCCCCAACTCGCCGACGCCGAGCAGTTGTTCCCGCTGCTCGGGGACATCGAGGGCGTCGCGCTGCCCGTCCTCGTACCGAACGAGCGCGGGCTCGAGCGGGCAACGGCCCTCGGTGCGCGCCGGATCGCCGTGTTCGGATCGGCGACCGAGACCTTCGCGCAGCGCAATCTCAACCGCACCGTCGGCGAGTCGCTCGCGATGTTCGAGCCGGTCGTCGCCAAGGCCCGCGCCGACAAGATCCATGTCCGCGGCTATCTCTCCATGTGCTTCGGCGACCCGTGGGAGGGCCCGGTCCCGGTCCACCAGGTCGTCCGGGTCGCCAAGCAGCTGATGGACCTCGGCTGCGACGAACTGAGTCTCGGCGACACCATCGGCGTGGCCACGCCCGGCCATGTGCAGAGCCTGCTCGCCGAGCTCAACGAGGAGGGCGTGCCCACCTCGGCGATCGGCGTGCACTTCCACGACACCTACGGGCAGGCCCTCTCCAACACCTTCGCCGCGCTCCAGCACGGTGTGACCACCGTGGACGCCTCCGCGGGCGGCCTCGGCGGCTGCCCGTACGCGAAGAGCGCGACCGGAAACCTCGCCACCGAAGACCTCGTATGGATGCTCGACGGCCTCGGCATCGAATCCGGGGTCGACCTCGGCCGGCTCACCGCCACCAGCGCGTGGATGGCCGAACAGCTGGGCCGTCCAAGCCCCTCCCGCACCGTGCGTGCCCTCTCCCACAAGGAGTCGTAGCAATGTCGCTCGACCATCGCCTCACCCCTGAACACGAGGAACTGCGCCGCACCGTCGAGGCGTTCGCGCACGACGTCGTCGCACCGAAGATCGGCGACTTCTACGAGCGCCATGAGTTCCCGTACGAGATCGTCCGCGAGATGGGCCGGATGGGCCTGTTCGGACTGCCCTTCCCCGAGGAGTACGGCGGCATGGGCGGCGACTATCTCGCCCTCGGCATCGCCCTCGAGGAGCTGGCGCGCGTCGACTCGTCCGTCGCGATCACGCTCGAGGCGGGCGTCTCGCTGGGCGCGATGCCGGTCTACCGCTTCGGCACGGAGGAGCAGAAGCAGGAGTGGCTGCCGCGGCTCTGCTCGGGCGAGCTGCTCGGCGCGTTCGGGCTGACCGAGCCCGGCGCCGGCTCGGACGCGGGTGGCACAAGGACGACGGCCGTCCGGGACGGCGACGAGTGGGTCATCAACGGCTCCAAGTGCTTCATCACCAACTCCGGTACGGACATCACGGGCCTGGTGACCGTCACGGCGGTCACCGGCCGCACGCCCGACGGCAAGCCGCTGATCTCCTCGATCATCGTCCCGTCCGGCACTCCCGGCTTCACCGTCGCCGCGCCCTACTCCAAGGTCGGGTGGAACGCCTCGGACACCCGCGAACTGTCCTTCGACGACGTCCGGGTGCCGCTCGCCAACCTGCTCGGTGAGGAGGGCCGCGGATACGCCCAGTTCCTGCGGATCCTCGACGAGGGCCGGATCGCCATCTCGGCGCTGGCGACCGGGCTCGCGCAGGGCTGTGTGGACGAGTCCGTGAAGTACGCCAAGGAGCGGCACGCCTTCGGACGGCCGATCGGCGCCAACCAGGCGATCCAGTTCAAGATCGCCGACATGGAGATGCGGGCGCATATGGCCCGGGTCGGCTGGCGGGACGCGGCCTCGCGTCTCGTCCAGGGTGAGCCGTTCAAGAAGGAGGCGGCGCTGGCGAAGCTGTACTCGTCGACCGTCGCCGTCGACAACGCCCGCGAGGCCACCCAGATCCACGGCGGCTACGGCTTCATGAACGAGTACCCGGTGGCCAGGATGTGGCGGGACTCCAAGATCCTGGAGATCGGCGAGGGCACGAGCGAGGTCCAGCGGATGCTGATCGCACGGGAGTTGGGCCTGTCCGGCTGACGCGCGCGTGGACGGGGGGCGGCCTGGAAAGGGTCGCCCCCCGTTCGCGTTCGGGCCGCTTTCGGACCTGCTGCGGGCAGGCCCCTCGGGGTCCGGTCTGCGCATCGGGCCTCGATGTGCGCATCGCAGGCAGACCCCCGCTGGACAGTAGCTAAGGTTAGGCTAACCTGCCTTTCGAACTGCCAGTGGCCGAACCGGCACGCACGAAAACGGACATCATCATGCCCAACGCCCGTCCTTCCCGTCTCACCCGTCGCGGCGTGCTCGCCGCGGGCAGCGCCGTCGGGCTCGGCATCGCGCTCGCCGCCTGCGGCAAGAGCGACGACAAGGGCGGCCCGGGCAAGGCCGCCGAGAAGTCCGGCCCCTGGTCCTTCAAGGACGACCGCGGCACGAACGTCCAGTTGAAGACGACCCCGAGGAACATCGTCGCGTTCATCGGCACCGCCGCGGCCCTCTACGACTACGGCGTCGAGGTCAAGGGCGTCTTCGGCCCGACCAAGGGCAAGGACGACAAGCCCGACGTCCAGGCCGGCGACCTCGACATCAACAAGGTCGAGATCATCGGCAATGTCTACGGCGAGTTCAAGATCGAGCAGTACGCGGCCCTGAGCCCCGAGCTGCTGATCACCAACATGTGGGCCAAGGACGACCCGTGGTACGTCCCGCCGCAGTCCAAGGACAAGATCATGAAGCTGGCTCCCAGCGTTCTGCTGTGGGCAGCCGGAACCACGATGCAGAAGGCGCTGCAGCGCCACGCCGAGCTCGCCGAGTCCCTCGGCGGTGACGTCAAGGGCAAGCAGGCCGCCGCCGCCAAGGCCCGCTTCGAGAAGGCCGCGGCCCGGCTGCGCGCGGCCGCCAAGGCCAAGCCGGACATCAAGGTGCTCATCGGCTCCGCCAGCCAGGACCTCTTCTACGTCTCCGTGCCGAAGATGTCCGCCGACACCCTGTACTTCCAGGAGCTGGGCGTGAAGTTCGTCGAGCCGAAGCCGAACGCCCAGGGCTTCTTCGAGGAGCTCAGCTGGGAGAACGTCGGTAAGTACGGCGCCGACATCATCATCATGGACAACCGCTCCTCGGTCCTGCAGCCCGCCGCACTCACCTCCAAGCCGACCTGGGCCGAGCTGCCCGCGGTCAAGGCCGAACAGGTCTTCCCGCGCGTCACCGAGCCCATCTACTCCTACGACAAGTGCGCGCCGATCCTCGAGGACCTGGCCAAGGCCATCGAGACCGCGAAGAAGGTCGCCCGACCATGACGACGACGGCCGAGCCCGCCCCGTTCCGCTTCTTCGACCTGCAGGTGATACGGACCCGGCGGCTCGGCCCGTCCATGGTCCGCGTCACTTTCGGCGGCGAGGACCTCAAGGACTTCGCCGCCGGAGGCCGCGACCAGTCCCTCTCGCTCTTCCTTCCGCAGCCGGGCCAGGACGCGCCCGTGGTTCCCGTGGACGCCGGTGACAGCAGCGCCGTCTTCGCCGCCTGGCGGGCGCTGCCCGACGACGTACGGGCCGTGATGCGCTCGTACACGGTGCGGGAGCAGCGCCAACTCCCGGGCGAGGCGGGTGAGGTGGACATCGACTTCGCGATCCACGCCGCGACGTCGGCCGCTGACGGGGCGGGCGTCGGCCCGGCCTGCCGCTGGGCGGGCCGGGCCGCACCCGGCCACCGCGTGATGGTGCTCGGCCCGGCCGTCGCCGACAACACCGCCGTACGCTGCCGACCGCCCGAGGACACCGAGTGGGTGCTGATCTGGGCCGACGAGACGGCCCTGCCGGCCGCCGCGGCGATCCTCGAGTGGCTGCCGGCCGGCCTGACGGCCCGGGTCTGGCTCGAGGTGCAGCACAGCGATGACCGCCAGGAGCTGAAGACCGCCGCGGACGCGCAGATCACCTGGCTGGTCCGGGACGAGGGCGCGCCGTCCGCCCTGGAGGCGGTCGGCGCCGCCGAGTTGCCCGAGGGTGCGGCGTACGCCTGGATCGCGGGCGAGTCGGGCAGCGTGAAGGCGCTGCGCCGCCATCTCGTGCGCGACCGTGAACTCGACCGCCGCCGCGTCACGTTCGTCGGCTACTGGAAGCGCGGCGTGAGCGAGGACGGCCTCCGCGAGGAGGCCGAGACCGCCGAGATGTGAGCTTGTCCCCTGCCCCTTCCCGCTGTGCCGATGTGCGGCCCGCCACGGGGGGCTCCGCCCCGGACCCCGTACGCCCTTCAGGGGGTGTCCTCAATCGCCGGACGGGCTGAAATCCCAGCCCCGTCGGCGACATCCAAGCCCCTCCGGCGTTTGAGGAGCGGGGCTTGGGGCGGAGCCCCCACATGAGCCTCGCCGGCGATTGAGGCGCGGGGCCCAGGGGCCGAACCCCCGAAACCCAGCCCCGCCGGCGATTGAGGCGCAGGGCCGGTGGGCGGAGTCCCGGGGGCGGGCTCAGGCCGAAGGCCAGGGCACCTGTGGCGAGCGGTAGAAGTCGATCCCGAGCGCCGCCATCCTCGGCCCCTGCGCCGCCAACCGCACCTTGTACGCCTCCCAGTCATGCGTGGACGCCGGCGACCACCCCAGCTCCGCAACCCCCGGCAGCCTCGGGAAGGCCATGAACTCGATGTGGTCGCTGGTGGAGATCGTCTCCGACCAGAGCGGCGCCTCGACACCCGCGACCGCGGATCCGGGCGCGCCCGGCAGATATGTCGCCGGGTCCCAGTCGTAGGAGCGCCGCACCTCCACAAAGCCGGCCCAGTCCAGGCCGAGCGGCGTGTCCTTGTTGTACTTCATATCGAGGTAGACCCGGTCGGCGGGCGACAGGATCAGCCCGGTGCCGTTCCGCGCCGCCCGCGCGACCTGCGCCTTCTCGGCGTCGCTCGTGCCGTCCAGGCCCCAGTACTGGGCGAGCGCTCCCTTCGCCGGTGTGGCACCGGTCAGCTGATGCCAGCCGACCACGGTCTTCCCGTACTTGGCGACGATCGGCTGCACCTTGTCCATGAACGCCACATAGTCGGCGTGGCTGGTGGAGTGGGCCTCGTCGCCGCCGATGTGGAGGTATCTGCCGGGGGTGAGCGCGGCCAGCTCACGTACCACGTCGTCCACGAAGTCGTACGTCACGGGCTTGGGCACGCACAGCGAGCTGAAGCCGACGTCGGTGCCGGTGTAGAGGGGCGGCGCGATGCCGGAGCAGTTCAGCTCGGCGTACGAGGCGAGCGCCGCGTTGGTGTGTCCCGGCATGTCGATCTCGGGGACGACCTCCAGATAGCGCGAGGCGGCGTGGCCGAGGATCTCCTGGTAGTCCTTCCTGGTGTAGTGGCCGCCGCGTCCGCCGCCGACCTGGGTGGAGCCGCCGTATGTGGCGAGACGCGGCCAGGAGTCGATGGCGATCCGCCAGCCCTGGTCGTCGGAGAGATGCAGATGCAGCTTGTTGATCTTGTAGAGCGCCAGCTGGTCGATATAGCGCTTGACCTGGTCGACGGTGAAGAAGTGCCGTGAGACATCGAGCATCGCGCCTCGGTAGGCGTACCTCGGGGTGTCGGTGATGGTGCCGCCCGCGACCTTCCACGGCACCTGCTGTCTGCTGTCCTTCTCCACCGAGGCCGGCAGCAGCTGCCGCAGCGTCTGGACGGCGTGGAAGAGCCCGGCGGGCTTGTGGGCGGTGAGGGTGAGCGAGCCGCGCGTGGACTCCAGCCGGTAGCCCTCCTCGCCCAGGCCCTGGTCCCGGGGGCTCAACCGCAACCGGATGCCGCCGGGGAGGTGGTCGTCGGTGACGGGCAGGGCGTAGCCGGTGGAAGGCCGCAGGATCCGGGCGAGGTACGTGCCGATCTGCCGTGCCTCGCGGGAGTGGTCGTCGACGCGGATACGGGTCCACGGGGTGAGGGTGTACGGCGCTCCGCCCGGCTGTACGGAGGCGGGCGCGGGGACGATCCGGCCGAGCGGGCGGACGGCGGGAGCCGGTTCCGCGCCCGCGGGCACGGCCCCGACGGTGGAGATCCCTGCCGCCACGACGAGCAGCAGCGAACCGAACAGACGGGGGAACGTTCTGGGCTGTCTCACAGGCTGGGTCCCTTCGACGGGCGTCGCAACTGTGGTGCTGAGCAACCGAACGGCAGTCATCATGCGTACCGCGAGCCCCAACTCCGGTCAAGGTGTAGACCACACTGCGCATCCCCCGGACCCGGCAGGAATCACCTGGGCCGGGGCCCTCGCCAACTCGCCCTGGGCGAACCCACGTACGCCCACGCCGGTGCGAGAATCCCCGCATGGCGGAAATCATCCAGAAGGACGGCACGTGGACCTTCGACGGGGACACGGTGCGCATCGTGCCCGGCAGCGACAAAGGCGTGAGCCTGCTGCGGAAGACCCTCGGTGAAGTCGCCGTACCCCTGGCGGCGCTCGCCGGGATCTCCTTCGAGCCGGGCAAGAAGTCGGGACGGCTGCGGCTGCGGCTGCGCAACGGCGCCGACCCGCTCCTTCAGATCACCGGCGGCAAGCTGGAGGACGGCTCCGACCCCTACCGGCTGACGGTGGAGAACGACCGGACCGGCGTCGCCGAGTACTTCGTCGACGAGGTGCGCAACGCCCTGCTGCTCGACCAGGTGGAGACCGGCCCTGTCACCGGCTATCTGCTGCCCGGGCCCGCTCTCCCGATCACCGTCGGCGCGGGCGACGGCACCGCCACCTTCGACGGGGAGCGGATCCGGCTGGATTGGAACTGGAAGACCGAGGAGTCCAAGTCCTCGGGCGGCCCGCGCACGCTCGCGCTCGAGGATGTGGAGTCGGTGGAGTGGCTGCCCTCCGTCGGCCTGGAGAACGGCTATCTGCGCTTCGCCGTGACCAAGGCCCCGACGAAGGCCCCGCCCAAGTACGACCCGCACGCCGTGGAGCTGTGGGGCTTCCGCAAGGACGCGCTGATGGCGCTGGTCGCGGCGGCCGTGGTGGCCCGTATGCGGCATCCGTACGCCCCGGCGCCCGTCGACACTCCCCCGCGGCTCGCGCCGGGTGCACCCGCACCCGCACCCGCCGCCACGCCGTCCGGCGACGATCATGACGCGCTGCTGCGCCGTCTGCGTGAACTGGGCGAGCTGCATCAGGCCGGGATACTGACGGACGACGAGTTCGCGACCGCCAAACAGGCCGTTCTGAAGCGCCTCTAAGTGACATCTGCCCGGAATCGGGCAGGATTCTTGCAAACACCGTAGGTCACCCAGCAATATCTACGGGTGCTCGAACGCCGCCCATCGTCACACGACGAACTCATCGACCATCTGGTGCGCAGCACCGCGCTCCAGCGCGGTGAGGCAGCCCGGGTGGTACTCGACGTGCTGGCGTACTTCGACGAGAAGACCGAAGAATTCGTCCGCCGCCGCCACCGCGAGCTGCAGTCCGGTGGCCTGGCGAACACGGAGATCTTCGAGCGGATCGCGGCCGAACTGCCGCACCGCGCCGTGGCGCCGCCGGAGCTCTCGCTCCGCCAGCTGCGCCGCATCGTCTACGGCTGACCGGTCGGCCGGGCACACCACTGACCCATGGAGGGGAAAGACTTTATGTGCGGAATTGTCGGTTACATCGGCAAGCGTGATGTGGCACCGCTGCTGCTGGAAGGCCTGCAGCGGCTGGAGTACCGGGGTTACGACTCCGCGGGCATCGTGATCACCAGCCCCAAGACCGCCGGGCTGAAGATGGTCAAGGCCAAGGGCCGGGTCCGTGACCTGGAGGCCCGTGTCCCCAAGCGCTTCGCCGGCACCACCGGCATCGCCCACACCCGCTGGGCCACCCACGGCGCCCCGAGCGACGAGAACGCCCACCCCCACCTCGACCCCGAGAACAAGGTCGCGATCGTCCACAACGGCATCATCGACAACGCCTCCGAGCTGCGCGCCAAGCTCGTCGCCGACGGCGTCGTCTTCCTCTCCGAGACGGACACCGAGGTGCTGACCCACCTCATCGCCCGCTCCCAGGCGGAGACCCTGGAGGAGAAGGTCCGCCAGTCGCTGAAGCTGGTCGAGGGCACCTACGGCGTCGCCGTGATGCACGCCGACTTCAACGACCGCATCGTCGTCGCCCGCAACGGCTCCCCGGTCGTCCTCGGCATCGGCGAGAAGGAGATGTTCGTCGCCTCCGACGTTGCCGCGCTGGTCGCCCACACCCGCCAGATCGTCACCCTCGACGACGGCGAGATGGCCACCCTCAAGGCCGACGACTTCCGCACGTACACCACCGAGGGTTCGCGTACGACGGCCACGCCGACCACCGTGGAGTGGGAGGCCGAGTCGTACGACATGGGCGGCCACGACACGTACATGCACAAGGAGATCTCCGAGCAGGCCGACGCCGTGGACCGCGTGCTGCGCGGCCGCATCGACGACCGGTTCTCCACCGTGCACCTGGGCGGCCTGAACCTGGACGCGCGTGAGGCGCGCGGCGTGCGCCGGATCAAGATCCTCGGCTGCGGCACCTCGTACCACGCCGGCATGATCGGCGCCGGGCTGATCGAAGGCCTCGCCCGCATCCCCGCGGACGCCGAGCCGGCCTCCGAGTTCCGCTACCGCAACCCGGTCGTGGACCCCGACACCCTGTACATCGCCGTCTCCCAGTCGGGTGAGACGTACGACGTGCTCGCCGCCGTCCAGGAGCTCAAGCGCAAGGGCGCGCGCGTCCTCGGCGTGGTGAATGTCGTCGGCTCGGCGATCGCCCGCGAGGCCGACGGCGGTGTGTACGTCCACGCCGGTCCCGAGGTCTGCGTCGTCTCCACCAAGTGCTTCACCAACACGGTGGTCGCCTTCGCGCTGCTGGCGCTGCACCTCGGCCGCATCCGCGACCTCTCCGTGACCGACGGCAAGCGGATCATCGAGGGCCTGCGCAAGCTGCCCGAGCAGATCAGCGAGATCCTCGAGTCCGAGGCAGACATCAAGAAGCTGGCCGAGGAGTACGCGGGCGCCAAGTCGATGATGTTCATCGGCCGGGTGCGCGGCTACCCGGTGGCGCTGGAGGCCTCCCTGAAGCTCAAGGAGATCTCCTACATCCACGCCGAGGCATACCCGGCCTCGGAGCTCAAGCACGGTCCGCTGGCGCTGATCGAGCCGGCGCTGCCGACGGTCGCGATCGTCCCGGACGACGACCTGCTGGAGAAGAACCGCGCGGCCCTGGAGGAGATCAAGGCCCGCAGCGGCAAGATCCTCGCCGTCGCGCACCGCGAGCAGGAGAAGGCCGACCACACCATCGTCGTGCCGAAGAACGAGCACGAGCTGGACCCGATCCTGATGGGCATCCCGCTCCAGCTGTTCGCGTACCACACGGCGCTGGCCATGGGCCGTGACATCGACAAGCCGCGCAACCTGGCGAAGTCCGTCACGGTCGAGTAGGAGAGCCGTCCGCCCGGGGATACGGCCCCCGGGACGCAGCCGGACACAGGCGGTCCCCCCGCGCGTTGCCACCGATACGCGCGGGGGGACCGCCTTTTCGTAAGCCGGTGCAGCCCTTGAGCACCGGCTTGTGGCTGCCTCAGCCGGTGGCCGTCACTCCCCGGCCGGCAGCGCGTCCCGAGAACGTGGGCCACTTGGCGAGTGCGGCCGTCGCGCCGTACCAGGCCGCCAGACCCGCGACCGAGCCGACCCAGCCGCCCGCCTTCGCCAGCCCGTCGTTCTCCGCGAACGAGGCGATGCCGAGCAGCAGCAGCGAGACGAACAGCAGCCCGTACACGCCCTGTCCGAACATTCCGCTCCCCGCGGACGCGGCTGTCAGGGTCAGCGCGAGCAGCGCCCACAGCAGCAGGAAGAGACCTGCCGCCTCGGCGGAGACCTCGGTGCCGACGCCGGTGCCCCAGGTGAACCAGAAGGCGCCGAGGCCCGAGAACGCCGTGCCCGTACCGGCGTTGCCCGCACGGAACTCGAGCAGGCCGACTATGAACAGTGCGACCCCGCCGACCCAGGTGGCGAGTGAGGAAGCATCGGCCGCGGCGACATTGTCGATCACACCGGTGTGGCCGACGCCGAATGCCAGCAGGGTCAGTCCGAGCGCGAGATGGCCGAGAGTCGAAGTAGCGCTTCCCGCAGAGACGTCGTTGTCCACGGCGGGCTCCCTTCGTGTCCTGTGCAGTTGTGCTGCTACCCAGCGACCGCTATGTACCCTTCACAAGCGCACAATCCACCTCTACGCACCAGTAGATTTCCGTCCGCGCAGAGGGATTTGACGCCGCCTCACCTGCACCGAAGCCGCGACTACGGGACAGCCACGACCGGGCGTACGCGGGACAACGTCGATCTACGGATCCCGGAACACCGGTTACGGGACATCGGTTACGGGATATCGGTTACGGGATGCGGATCACGGGATCACGATGACCGGACGCTGCGCGCGCCGCGCCAGCCGTCCCGCCACCGAACCGAAGATGCGCCCGACGATGCCGTGCGTGGAGCCGACCACGATCGCGTCGGCCGAATACTCCTTGCCGACCTCTTCGAGCTCGTGGCAGATGTCGCCGCCGCGCTCGACCAGGATCCACGGCACCTCGGTGAGATAGTCCGCGCAGGCCAGCTCAAGACCGAGCACCTCGGTGCGGTGATCGGGGACGTCCACGAAGACCGGGGGCTCACAGCCCGCCCAGACGGTGGTCGGCAGCCGATTGGCGACATGCACGATGATCAGCCCCGAGCCGGACCGTCTCGCCATTCCGATGGCGTACGCGAGCGCCCGCTCACTGGAGGTCGATCCGTCGAAGCCGACGACGACTCCGTGCCGGAAGGCCGGATCGCAGGAATGACATGTCTCTTCTGCCGCTTGCAGGTCCGACAGGGGGTCGGCTACCTGCTTGCGGTCCGCGGGTTCGGGGATTTCGTGACCGGCCATCGATGTCTCGGCGAAGAAGGTCCTCTTGAGAGGGATCGTCAAGGGAGGGTGCGTCGGTTGGCATGGCGGCGGAGCTGTGTCCGGGAATCATCTTCCCAACCCCATACCCCCAAGGGTACGGCGACACTCCTCTCCTGCCCAGAGCCTGCCCGCCCATACGCGGCGTTCCAGGGAGCATGCCCGAGCCCGCCCCGGAGCGCAATGCCGCTTGGTGTATACAGCCGTCTACACCCCGCTACCGGCGCCCGCAGGCGTCCACCGGCGTCTACCGGCGTCCATAGGTGCATACGGACGTCGGTCCCAGTGACCGGAAGGCTCCGCTCCTCGTTGGCACCTCGGTCACCCCGCCGCCTCCAGGGAGCTTCCGTGCCCGCACGACCGTCCGCCCCGGCCCCCGCACCCTCCCCGACCCGTCAGCACGGACGGCGCCGGGCGCCGCGCCGGGCGCCGGACGCGGCCGCCACGCCGGCCGAGCACACTTCGCGTTCCTCACACCCCTCGTCGTCCTCGTGCGAGTCGGCGAGCCAGGTGGTCCGCTGGGCGGCGTTCAGCTGTCTGCTGGTCCCTGTCGTGCTGGTCGTGTACGGCACCTCCGTCGGCGGGGCAGCCGCCGCGGCCCTCGGCCTCGCCGCCGTGACCGCCGCCTGCCGGGTACTGCTGCGCCAGTCCGAGCGCAGCGCGGCCCGCGCCCGCGCGGCCGAATCGGCACCGGCCCGCCGGCGACGCGCCAGGACCGCCCCGGGGGCCCGGAGCCGTCGGCACGGGTCGGGAAGTACGCCCGGAGACTGACGGGTTCACACACTCGGACCCATATGTTTTCAGCCAACTTCGCGCCTGTAGCCTCCTCTTGGCGAAATGGCCTGCCAACCCCCTTGCCACCAGGGAAGAAAGGACCATTCGCGGCTCGCGCACCCTACGGGGACGGGCCATGCATGCGATGCACACTTCCCTGCGCGGCCCACGAGTGGAACGCTTCGTGATCGAATGCTTCGCGCCAAGTTGCCAAGTCGACATAGCGGGGCATGCCGAACTTGTCACGGCGGCGCCACGGGACGCAGTAGATTCGATCATGAGTATCTAAGGCTGGGGACTCGTGCAAAACCGAGGGGAAACGTGCAGGAGCGAGAGGCCCGAAACGAACGGGGAGACGCGAACACCGAGGGGGGCTTAGCGTCATGAGTCAGGACTCCGCCGCACCGGAGGTGGCACGTAAGCTCTCCGGGCGCCGGCGCCGGGAAGTCGTCGCAGTGCTGCTGTTCAGCGGCGGCCCCATTTTTGAAAGTTCCATCCCACTCTCGGTGTTCGGAATTGACCGTCAGGACGCCGGAGTTCCCCGTTATCGGCTGCTTGTCTGCGGTGGCGAGGAGGGCCCGCTGCGGACCACCGGCGGGCTGGAACTGACCGCGCCGTACGGCCTGGAGGCGATAGGGAGAGCAGGCACCGTCGTCGTGCCGGCCTGGCGGTCGATCACGTCACCGCCACCGGTCGAGGCACTCGACGCCCTGCGCAGAGCGCACGAGGAGGGAGCCAGAATCGTCGGACTGTGCACTGGTGCGTTCGTACTCGCCGCGGCCGGTCTGCTCGACGGCCGGCCGGCGACCACGCACTGGATGTACGCGCCGACACTCGCCAAGCGGTATCCGTCCGTCCATGTGGATCCGCGCGAGCTCTTCGTCGACGACGGCGATGTGCTCACCTCCGCGGGCACGGCGGCCGGAATCGATCTCTGCCTGCACATCGTGCGTACGGATCACGGCACCGAGGCGGCCGGGGCACTGGCCCGCAGGCTGGTCGTGCCGCCGCGGCGCAGTGGCGGGCAGGAGCGCTATCTGGACAGGTCTTTACCAGAGGAAATCGGGTCGGACCCGCTGGCTGAGGTCGTCTCGTGGGCGCTGGAGCATCTCCATGAACAGTTCGACGTGGAGACTCTGGCCGCGCGGGCGTACATGAGCCGACGGACGTTCGACCGGCGATTCCGCTCGCTCACCGGCAGCGCGCCGCTGCAATGGCTGATCACCCAGCGAGTGCTGCAGGCCCAGCGGCTGCTCGAGACCTCCGACTACTCGGTCGACGAAGTCGCGGGCCGCTGCGGCTTCCGCTCCCCGGTGGCCCTGCGTGGCCATTTCCGGCGCCAGCTGGGCTCATCCCCGGCCGCGTACCGGGCTGCCTACCGGGTGCGCCGTCCGCAGAGCGAGTCCGCCCCGGCCCCGGTGGTGGAGCCGGTCCTGCCGGCGCAGGCCTCACCGCAGGCCAGACGTGCGGCCGCGGCGACGGGACCGTCCGGTCCTACTGCCGTCTCGGCCGCGCCGCCGGAGCTCAGCAAGACCAGTTCCGAGGCGTACGCGACAGGTCACGGCCGTCCGAGCCTGCCCGGCCAGCGGAGTGCGCCATAAGGTAGGACGCATGAACGATCGCATGGTGTGGATCGACTGCGAGATGACCGGGCTCTCGTTGACGGAAGACGCACTCATCGAGGTGGCCGCACTGGTCACCGACTCGGAACTGAACGTGCTCGGTGAAGGGGTGGACATTGTGATCCGCCCGCCGGACGCTGCGCTGGAGACGATGCCCGAGGTGGTGCGGCAGATGCACACCGCCTCGGGCCTCCTCGAGGAGCTCGCGGGCGGTACCACGCTCGCGGACGCCGAGGCGCAGGTCCTGGCGTACGTACGCGAGCACGTCAAGGAGCCCGGCAAGGCCCCGCTGTGCGGAAACTCGGTCGGTACCGACCGCGGCTTCCTGCTGCGAGACATGCCGACGCTGGAGGACTACCTGCACTACCGGATTGTCGATGTCTCCTCGGTCAAGGAACTGGCTCGCCGCTGGTTCCCGAGGGCGTACTTCAACAGTCCGGAGAAGAACGGCAACCACCGGGCGCTGGCGGACATCCGCGAATCCATCGCGGAGCTGCGCTACTACCGTGAAGCGGTCTTCGTACCGCAGCCCGGACCCGACTCGGACACCGCGAAGGCGATCGCGGCGAAGCACGTTCTGCCAGTGGAGTGAGGCGGGACTGACGCGGACGTGAGTCCCGCGTCAGGGCCGCAACAACCCGGGCGCGAGCACCCTCCCCGACCCTGTACACTTTTTCTCGGCCGGTCGGGAGAAGGACCGGTCGTGGTGGGTATAGCTCAGCTGGTAGAGCACCTGGTTGTGGTCCAGGATGTCGCGGGTTCGAGTCCCGTTACTCACCCTGAATGATCAAGGGCCCCGGTCTTCGGACCGGGGCCCTTGATCATTTTCCGCGTGTGATCTCCGTCGGGGCGTGATCTTCGGCCGCGTGGTCTATGACGACTCGCGTACGACCAGCTCCGTCGGGAGCACGATTTGGGGTCGCTCCGCCGAGCCGCTCTTTATCTCCTGGAGCAGCACCCGGGCCATCGTGCGGCCCATCTCCTCGATCGGCTGACGCACGCTGGTGAGCGCCGGATCCATATGGCGGGCCACCGCCGAGTCGTCGAAGCCGACGAGCGCCACATCGTCCGGTATCCGGCGGCCCGCCTCGCGCAGCACATGGCGCGCGCCCGCCGCCATCACGTCCGAGGCCGCGAAGACAGCGTCCACGTGCGGGCAGCGCTCCAGGAGCTCCCGCATCGCGCGGCGGCCGCCCTCCTCGGTGAAGTCGGCGGGTGCCGTCAGCCGGGCCTCGGGGGCCTGGCCCGCCGCCTCCAGGGCTGCGCGGTAGCCGTCGAGACGGCACTGAGCGCCGTAGACGTCGAGGCGTCCGGTGATCGTCCCGATGGTGCGGCGGCCGCGCGCCAGCAGGTGGGCGACCGCGCTGCGCGCGCCCTCGAAGTTGTCGGAGTCGACCGCGGCGAGCGTCTCGCGCTCGGACCTGCGGCCGCTGATGACGGCCGGGATGGAGAGCTGCTCCAGCATGTCGGGGATCGCATCGTCGGCGTGCACCGAGACCAGCAGGACGCCGTCCACGCGGTGCGCGGCCAGATATGTGGCCAGCCGGCGGCGCTCGCGGTCGCTGCCGGCCAGTGTGAGCAGCAGCTGCATCTCCGTGTCGGCGAGGGCCGCGCCGACACCACGGACCATGTCGGAGAAGTACGGCTCGGCGAAGAACCGGTCCTCCGGCTCCGGGACGACGAGCGCGATCGCGTCGGTGCGGTTGGCGGCGAGCGCGCGGGCGGCGCGATTGGGTACGTAACCGAGTTCGGCGACGGCCGCCTCGACGGCGGCACGGGTGCGGTCACTGACCCGTGGCGAGCCGTTGATCACGCGGGAGACCGTGCCCCGGCCGACTCCGGCGCGGGCAGCCACCTCTTCGAGGGTGGGCCTGCCCGTACGCCGCCCGCCGTTCCGCGTACGGATGGTCCGAGACACCATGTCGCCTCCCCAGGCTTCCCGGGCTTCCCGGGCCGAGAACATTACGCGTCGGGTGCCTTGACACCCCCTCAGGGAGCCGCGACCCTTCAACACATCACATATGGGAGCGCTCCCACCGTACCTGACCCATACACAACCCGCACGTTCCCCGCCCGAGCCGCAGAACGTCAACGTAACGGCGCTGCAAGCCGGTTGGCCGGGAGGTCGGCACGTCAGGGCACAAGGAGGACGCAATGCGCAGGGCAGTAATCCTCGCGGTCGTCGCCGCGCTCGGCGCCGGTCTGCTGGCCGGCTGTGCCAAGGACAGTGACGAACCTGCCGACAGCGCGTCGAAGGCCGGCGGGGGCGGCAAGGGCTCAACCACGCTCACCGTAGGGGTCTTCGGCGCGTTCGGTCTCAAGGAGGCAGGCCTCTACGACGAGTACATGAAGCTCAACAAGAACATCGTGGTCAAGCAGACCTCGATCGAGCGGAACGAGAACTACTACCCGCAGCTGCTGACACATCTGGGCAGCGGCAGCGGACTCGCCGACATCCAGGCCGTCGAGGTCAACAACATCGCCGAGATCACCGCCACTCAGGCCGGCAAGCTGGTCGACCTGGGCAAGGCGGACGGGGTCCAGAAGGACGCGTTCCTGCCGTGGAAGCTGGCGCAGGCCACCACCAAGGACGGCAGGACGATCGCGCTGGGCACCGACATCGGACCGCAGGGCATCTGCTACCGCAAGGACCTCTTCGCCAAGGCCGGGCTGCCCACCGACCGTGAGGCGGTCGGCAAACTGTGGGCCGGCGACTGGAACAAGTACCTGGACGCGGGCAAGCAGTTCAAGGCCAAGGCGCCCAAGGGCACGGCGTTCGTGGACTCCGCGTCCGGCGTGATGGCGGCGATAACCGGCAGCAACGAGAACCGCTTCTACGACAAGGACGGCAAGGTCGTCTACAAGACCAACCCGTCCGTGAAGCAGGCCTGGGACCTCGCAGCGGCGTTCGCGACGGGAGGTCTTACGGGCAAGCTCCAGCAGTTCACGCCTGCCTGGGACCAGGGTTACGCGAACGGCACCTTCGCCACCGTCTCCTGCCCGGCCTGGATGCTCGGCTATATCCAGGACAAGGCCGGGGCGGCTGGCAAGGACAAGTGGGACGTGGCCGCGGCGCCCAGGCCCAGCAACTGGGGCGGCTCGTTCCTGACCGTCCCCGACGCAGGCAGGAACAAGGTCGAGGCGGCGAAGCTCGCGGCCTGGCTGACCGCGCCCGAGCAGCAGGCGAAGCTCTTCGCCAAGCGCGGCAGCTTCCCCAGCGCCAAGGCCGCGTACTCCCTGCCCGCCGTCTCCGGTGCCAAGCACGCCTACTTCGCGGGCGCGCCCATCGGGCAGATCTTCTCGAAGGCCGCCGAGGGTGTGCCGGTCCAGATCATCGGGCCGAAAGACCTGATCATCGCGCAGAACCTGGCGGACATCGGCATGCTCCAGGTCGACCAGAAGGGCCGTTCACCCAAGGAAGGCTGGGACGCGGCGGTGAAGGCGATCGACAACGCTCTGGACCAGTGAGCGCCGGTGACCATGAGCATGCCGGGGTCCAGTGGTCGTCCCCCGATAGAACACAGCACCACTCCGGAAACCGCCGTGCCCTCCCCGGGGGAGGAGGGCGCGGCCCCGCCGCGCGCGCAGGTGTCGTCCGCGGCCGAGGAGCGGCGCCGCGCCCGGCGCAGCCGCCGCTACCGGCTGGATGTGAAGTGGAGCCCGTACGCCTTTGTCATGCCGTTCTTCGTCTTCTTCATGGCATTCGGGCTCTTCCCGCTGCTCTACACCGGCTGGGCCTCGCTGCACCGGGTGGAGCTGACGGCGCCCACCGACATGGAGTGGGTGGGTCTGCGGAACTTCTCGCGACTGCTCGAGGACGAGTTCTTCTGGAACGCGCTGAAGAACACCGTCACCATCGGGCTGATCTCCACGGTGCCGCAGCTGCTGATGGCGCTGGGCATCGCGCATCTGCTCAACTACCGGCTGCGCGGCTCGATGTTCTTCCGGGTGGCCGCGCTGACTCCCTATGCCACCTCGGTGGCCGCGGCGACGCTCGTCTTCGTGCTCCTCTTCGGACGCGACTACGGGATGATCAACTGGGCGCTGGGGCTGATCGGTTTCGACAACATCGACTGGCAGAACGGCGAATGGACCTCCCAGCTGGCGGTCTCCACCATCGTGATCTGGCGGTGGACGGGCTACAACGCGCTGATCTATCTCGCCGCGATGCAGGCCATCCCGAAGGATCTGTACGAGTCGGCCGCGCTGGACGGTGCCTCGCGCCGGCAGCAGTTCATCCATGTCACGATCCCTTCGCTGCGGCCGACGATCCTGTTCACCTGCGTGGTCTCGACGATCGGCGCGACCCAACTGTTCGGTGAGCCGCTGCTGTTCAACGGCGGCGCGGGCGCGACCGGTGGCGCCGACCACCAGTTCCAGACGCTCGGGCTCTATCTGTACGAGCAGGGCTGGGTCAATCTCCACCTCGGCCGGGCCTCGGCGATCGCCTGGGCGATGTTCCTGATCCTGCTGGTGATCGGCGCGGTGAACTGGCTGCTCGCCCGCCGTCTGAACAAGAGCGCGTAGGGGGACGACATGTTCAGCGCCAAACGTGCCGGACGCCAGTTCCACGGTGGCCGGATCACCTATGCCGTACTGATCGTGTTCACTGCCGGCTCTCTCCTTCCGCTGGTGTGGACCGCGATCGCGGCCTCCCGCAACAGCTCCCGGCTCGCGCAGACTCCCCCGCCCTTCTGGTTCGGCGGCAATCTCTTCAAGAATCTCGAGATCGCCTGGACCGACGCCAATATGGGCGCTGCCCTGCTCAACACGACGATCGTCGCCGGGTCGATCGCGACCGGGACCGTGGTCTTCTCGACGCTCGCCGGCTTCGCCTTCGCCAAACTCCGCTTCCGCTTCAAGAACCTCCTCCTCTTGCTGGTGATCGGCACGATGATGGTGCCGCCGCAGCTCAGCGTCGTACCGCTGTACATGCTGATCGCCGAGCTGTCCTGGACCGATCAGCTGCAGTCCGTCATCCTCCCCACCCTGGTCAGCGCCTTCGGAGTGTTCTTCATGCGGCAGTACCTGATCGAGGCGCTGCCCACCGAGCTGATCGAGGCGGCCCGGGTGGACGGCGCGAACAGCTGGCGCGTGGTGTGGCATGTCGTCTTCCCCGCGGCCCGGCCCGCGATGGCGGTGCTGGGCATGCTGACGTTCGTGATGGCGTGGAACGACTTCTTCTGGCCGATCATCGCGCTGACCCAGAACGGCAGCCCCACGGTGCAGGTGGCGCTGACCGGGCTCGGCCGCGGCTATATCCCCGACCAGTCGGTGATCATGGCCGGCGCACTGCTGGGCACGCTGCCGCTGCTGATCGCGTTCGTCGTCTTCGGCAAGCACATAGTCGGCGGCATCATGCAGGGCGCGGTCAAGGGCTGATGCCCCCTCACACTCCCCTATCCACACACATGTTGGGAGCACACACATGTCCGTCATGCCTGTGACCTTTCCTCCCGCCTTCCTGTGGGGCACCGCCACCGCCGCCTACCAGATCGAGGGCGCGGTACGCGAGGGCGGCCGCACCCCGTCGATCTGGGACACCTTCAGCCATACGCCGGGCAAGGTGGAGGGCGGTGACACCGGGGACACGGCCGTCGACCACTTCCACCGCCGGGCCGAGGACGTCGAGCTGATGGCCGGCCTCGGCGTCAACGCGTACCGCTTCTCGGTCTCCTGGCCGCGGGTGCAGCCCACCGGCCGCGGCCCCGCCGTCCAGCGCGGCCTCGACTTCTACCGCGGCCTCGTCGACGATCTGCTCGACCACGGCATCCGTCCCGTGCTCACCCTCTACCACTGGGATCTGCCCCAGGAGCTGGAGGCGGCGGGCGGCTGGCCGGAGCGGGACACCGCGCACCGCTTCGCCGACTACGCCCGTATCGTCGCGGAAGCGCTCGGCGACCGCGTCGATATGTGGACCACCCTCAACGAGCCCTGGTGCAGCGCCTTCCTCGGATACGGCTCCGGGGTCCACGCACCCGGCCGCACCGACCCGGTCGCCGCCCTGCGTGCCGCCCACCATCTCAACCTCGGCCACGGTCTGGCCGCCCAGGCGCTGCGCTCCGTGCTCCCCGCCCGCGCGAAGCTCTCCATCAGCCTCAACCCGAGCGTCGTCAGGGCGAGGAGCCAGAGCCCCGGTGACCTGGACGCCCGGCGCCGTATCGACGCGCTCGCGAACCGGATCTTCGCGGGCCCGCTCCTCAAGGGCGCGTATCCGCAGGATCTGTTCGCGGACACGGCGGCTCTGACCGACTGGTCCTTCGTCCACGGCGACGATCTGGCCGTCATCAAGCACCCCCTGGACTCGCTCGGACTGAACTACTACGCACCTGCAGTTGTATCGGACGCCACTGACAGTCACGCCGAGCGCAGCGACGGCCACGCCGCCGCCGCGCACTCGCCGTGGCCCGGCGCGGACGCGGTCTCCTTCCACCAGCCGCCCGGCGAACGCACCGAGATGGGCTGGTCGGTCGACCCGACCGGCCTGTACGACCTGCTGCTCCACTACACCCGCGAGGCGCCGGGACTACCGCTGGTGATCACCGAGAACGGTGCCGCGTACGTCGACAAGCCGGCCGCCGACGGCACGGTCCACGACCCCGACCGCATCCGCTATCTGCACGGCCATCTCTCGGCGGTCCACCGGGCGATCGCCGACGGCGCGGACGTACGCGGCTACTTCCTCTGGTCGCTGATGGACAACTTCGAGTGGTCCTACGGCTACGGCAAACGCTTCGGCGCGGTCTACGTCGACTACGAGACCCAGACCCGTACGCCCAAGTCCAGCGCCCACTGGTACGCCGCGCTGGCGCGGACCGGAGTGCTGCCGGAACTGCCGGAACTGCCGGCGCTACCCGAGCTGCCCGAGCTGCCCGAGGCCTGACACATACGGCGGACGCTTGATGTCCGCGTCCTTCGTGCCCGCGACGGCGTCGTCGTAGAGGGCCTGCGCGTCGGCTGCGTAGAGCGGTGAGTAGGTGATCCAGTCGACGTTCTGGTCGTTGCCGCCGCCGTTGTAGCCGCCGGTGTTGCCGATGACCTTGCCGGTGCGGGTGCGGGAGTCGTAGTCGGTGATCCACGGGCCGCCGGAGACCCCACCGTCAAAGCCGCCGCAGACCATCTGCATCTGCCGGAAGCCGGACAGTCGGGAGGTGGTGACATCGCAACGGAGCGCCTGGTGCTTCCTGTTGACGTCCTCGTCGCCGGGATAGCCGATCACGGTGGGGCTGTGGCGGTACCCGGACGCCCGGGTGAAGGTGAGGGAACCGGTGACGTTCTCGGCCTTGCCCTTGCCGTTGGGCGCGAGCCGCGCGAAGGCGAAGTCCAGATCGGAGACGGGCTCCGTCGTGTTCTGCCGGTACCTCGGGTCGACGAAGATCCTCTTCACCTCGAAGACGCCGCTCGGCTGGTCGGCGGCGGAGGATCCGTGGCGGTACTGCGGTACGAAGATGGGGTGCGTGGCGCTCTTGAGGCCGATGGCGCAGTGGGCGGCGGTGAGGACCAGGTCCTTCCCGCGGCTGTGGACGACGCTTCCCGTGCAGGATGTCTCCCTGCCGCCGAACGGCTTGCCGTCGTAGAAGAACGTGCCCACCATCGGCAGGCCGCCGAAGTACGTCCCGTTCTTGGTGCCGACAGGCGTGTCCGCCCGCCTCGGCCCGTACTGGTCCGCGTCGACAGATGCGGCGTCCGCCATGCGCTCGGCCGTCCAGAACCGCTCGTCCTCGGTGAGGGTCGCTGCCGTGGCAGGGCCGGGGCGGAGCACTCCCGCGAAGACGATCAGCGTGAGTGCGAGCAGCCAACGTGAGCGCAAGACACTGTCTCTCTGGTAGAGAATCACGGCCATGACAAAGCGACACTTGCACACAAAAGGGATCCGGCGACGCACCAGGACACGTCAAGGCCGGCGACCTCAGTCGTCGCTGAGCACTCTCCACGTACCCCGGCGGGCGTGACGCAGCAGCACCGGGTCGTCGCCCACGACCACCGGGTTGCCGACCTCGGTCAGCAGGGCGAGGTCGGCCGCCTCGTCCGCGTACGCCGAGCAGTCCGCCGGGTCGAAGCCGTACTCCCGCATCAGCGTGCGTGCGGCGTACCCCTTCCCGTGGCCCCGCGTGCAGGTCAGCATCTCGTCCGCGCCCAGGCGCGCGGCCAGCGGCGCCACCACGGGCAGCGGAGAGCTGGAGACCAGCACCATCAGATCGCCCGCCACCGCGTGCCGCAGATACGCGGTGAGGCCGGGCTCGTTCCACAGTGCCCGCCGCACCAGCGTGCCGCCCACGTCGAAGAATGCGGCCTTGCGTGGGACTTGGCGGGTTTTGGCGGCGACAGGAGTGATCGGGACAACCGTCTCGTTCATGCCCATCAATACGAGGTGCCGCCACACATCACTCAAAAGTCGTGGGGGTTTTCCCCACCCCGGAGTGACCGGACAGCGGGCTGTCCCCGACAGGTCGGACCGTCGATCGTGGTGGTACGTGATCGACGACGTAGGACGACGTAAGGGGAAGGCACCATCATGCAGCTCAGGAGTGGTTCGGGCACCATCTGCAGGACGATCGCGGCGGCGGCGCTGCTGGCCGTGACCGCGAGCGTGGCCCTGCCGCTCGCCCCCGCCGGCGCGCAGCCGTCGCAGCCGCCGCAGCCGCCCGCCGGGGTGTGGCAGGTCGACGGCTACGGCGAGGTGTTCTCGCTGAACGGGAGCCGGCTGCAGGAGTACCAGGTCACCGGCGTCAGCTGCATCAAGGGCGTTGCGGCCGGGCGCGCGGGCGGGCAGGCGGGAACCGCCCGGTACGCCAACGCAGGCGGCGATGTCTTCAGCGTACGGTCCACGGGCCGTCCCGACCGGGCCGCGATGCATATCGACGGCTCACCCGGCGACCGCGGTCTGCGGCGCATCGCCGCCCTGCCCGCCGACTGCCTCAAGGAGAAGCCCGGCGGACCGGTCGCCGCCTTCGACGTCTTCTGGCAGACCTTCGAGGAGAACTACCCCTTCTTCGCGGCCAAGGGCATCGACTGGCAGGCGGTCCGGGACCGCTACCGCCCCCGAATCGGCCCGCGCACCACCGACGCCGAACTCTTCGCGGTCTTCCGGGAGATGGTCTCACCGCTGCATGACGCGCATGTCGCCGTGTTCGCCGGCGAGACCGGCCGCTTCGGCATGACCCGGCCCGGCACCGTGATGCCCGGCGAGGAGCTGGACACCAAGGTCACCTCGTACATCGAGAAGCGCGATCTCAAGGGCACCGAGCTCAGGAAGTTCGCGCGCGGCCGGATCGGCTACGCCGAACTGCCCGGCGGCCAGGGCTACTTGCGTATCTCCGGATTCGCCGGCTACGCCGAGGCGAACGACTTCGCCGCCAACAGCGCCGTACTGGATGAGGCTCTGGACACGATCTTCACCCGCGCGAGCACCGCCCGGCTGCGCGGCCTGATCATCGATCTGCGGATCAACGGCGGTGGCTCCGACTCGCTCGGGCTCCAGCTCGCCGGGCGCTTCACCGGCCGCCCGTACTTCGCCTACGCCAAGCGGGCCCGTAACGACCCCGCCGACGCAGGCCGGTTCACCCGCCCGCAGCCGCAGTACGTACAGCCCGCGGCCGCACCCCGGTACACCGGCCCGATCGCGGTGCTGACCGGAGGCTCGACCGTCAGTGCCGGAGAGACCTTCACACAGGCGCTGATGGAGCGGCCCGGCCGGACCGTGCGGATCGGCGAGAACACGCAGGGCGTCTTCTCCGACGCGATGGAGCGCGAGCTGCCCGGAGGCTGGCAGATCCGGCTGCCGAACGAGGAGTTCCTGACCCGCTCGGGCGGTACGTTCGACGGCCCGGGAATCCCGCCGCAGCTGCGCGAACCGGTCTTCACCGACGAGGAGTTCGCGAAGGGCCGCGACTCGGCCTTCGACCGGGCCGTCGCCGTCCTCGGCCACTGAAGGACGACGCAGGGGCGCGCGCCCCGGCCGGATGGGGGGAGGTCCGGCCGGGACGCGCGGGTGGGGGGCGGGTGGTGCGTGGTGCCTACTTGAAGGCGGCGAACGCCTTCGTGAAGGCCAGCGGCTCCTGGACGATCGAGCTGCACGTCGCGTCCGCGGTGTTCTTCGCGCCGCCCGGGCACGCCTTGTCGCGGGCCGCGGACCACATCGCCAGCCAGCCGAGGCCCTTCGACTTCGCGAAGTCGACCAGCTGAGTCGCGTCGTCGACCTTGAAGATCTCGGTCGCGACGTCATTGACACCGATCATCGGCGTGACGGCGACGGCCTTCCACGCGGCGGCGTCGGAGAGTCCGAGCACGCCCTTGATCTGCGCCTGGGTCGCCGTCGCGGCCTGGATCGCGTAGTCGCCCATGTCACCGCTGTACGCCGGTCCGTAGTCCATCGCCATGATGTTGACTGCGTCGACCTTCACGCCGTTCTTCTTGGCGTCGGCGATCAGGTCCACGCCGGGCTGGGTCAGGCCCTCGGGCATGACCGGAAGGGTGAAGGAGACATCGAGCCCCGGGTGGGACTTCTGCAGCTGCGCGATCGCCTGCGAGCGGCGGGTGTTGGCGGCGGTGTCCGGGAGGGCCGCGCCCTCGATGTCGAAGTCGACCTTGGTGAGCTTGTACTCGTCGATGACCTTGCCGTACGCCTTCGCGAGCTCGTCGGCGGAGGAGCACTTGAGTCCGAGCTCGGAGCCCGCCGCGCCACCGAAGGAGACCCGGACGTCGCCGCCCTTGGCGCGCAGCGCGCCTATCTGGGAGGCCACCTTGTCGCCGGCGAGGTCGGTGACGCCGCCCCAGAGCGGCGCGCAGCTGCCGCCGGAGGTGATGAAGGCGAGGTTGAACTCCTTGATCCCGGCCTTGGTCGCGGTGTCCACCAGGTCGTAGGCCGGGTAGAGCGAGGTGTCGACGTACGGCGCGAAGCCGGCGCCTGCCGCGGTGCCGCCGCCGGGGGTCCCGGTCGGCGTCGGCGTGGGGTCGGTGGGCGTGGGTGTGGGCTTCTGCGTGGGGGTGGCGGTCGCCGTCGGGGTGGGCGTGGGCTTCCCGGTGGGCCGGCCGCTCGGCTGCGGCGTCGCGCCGTCGTCGACCGAACACTTGATCTTGTTGATCGTGCAGGAGGTCGGGTCGGCGGCCGTCCCCGTACCGCTCGCGGAGGTCACGAAGCCGACGGTGACCGACGTGCCGGGCGCGATCTCCTTGTTCCAGCTCGCGGGGGTCACCGTGACGTGCTGCCCCTTGACGGTGTGCTCACCGTTCCACAGCGAACCGATCGTGGTTCCCGTGGGCAGATCGAATTCGAGCGTCCAGCCCGACTGCGCCTTGTCGGTGTCATTGGTGATGACGTACTGGCCGGTGTAACCACCGTTCCAGGAGCTGGTCTTGGTGTATGCGGCGCCTACCGCGGCGGCCTGGGCCGTGCCCGTGAGCGCGAACGCCGCGCCACCGATCACCGCGGCGGCGACGACCGCGCCGACCGCCTTGGTCCTGACGCTCGCCCTGCGCCGGTGCGTAGTGCTGCCCATTGCGTGCCTGCCTCTGCGTTACGGGGGGTGGGGGTGTGGCAGCACGCTAGCGGCCTGGAAACGGACAAATGGCCCGTTCGGGGCGGAGGTTGAGCTTCTTAGGACGGCCTTAAGGAAGGCATGGGAGCGGATTAATGGTCGAGACCATTCGGTGCGTTCCCGGGGGCGGAACGGGCTGCCGGACGGACCCCGTCACGCATCGCGATCACCGCACCAGACCTGCGCGCTTGCGGCGCTTGACCGTTCCGCGGTGGCCGCGCCTGCGCTCACCGCCCGCGCCCTCCCGGCCGTCGAGCCCGATCCAGATCCGTATCTCCGTGCCGCCGAGCACCGAACGCCCGATCCGTACGTCCCCGCCCGTCGACTCCGCGACCCTGCGCACGATGTCCAGGCCGAGGCCCGTCGAGCCGTCCCGGCCACCGCTGTTGCCGCGGGCCATCGCCGCCTCGGGGTCGGCGATGCCGGAACCCGCGTCCGAGACCAGGACGATCACCGCGTCCTCGCCGTTGTGGACGTCGACCGAGAACGCCGTCCCCTCCGCGGTGTGGCGGAAGACATTGCCGAGCAGCGCGTCGAGCGCGGCGGCCAGTTCGGGGCGCGCGACCGGGATGCGTACGGGACGGTCGACACCCGCGACCCGTACCTTGCGGCCCTCGTCCTCGGCGAGCGCCGACCAGAAGTCCATCCGCTCCCGGACGACCTCCGACGCGTCGCAGCCGGCACCGGGACCCACTGCCGCGGTCTGCGGTTTGGCCTCCCGTGCCGTACGGATGATCGTGTCGACCTCGCGCTCGAGCTGGGCGACCGCGGCCCGGGTCTGGTCGGCGGCCGGGCCCTCGCCGAGCGAGGCCGCGTTGAGGCGCAGCACGGTGAGCGGCGTACGCAGCCGATGCGAGAGATCGGCTGCCAACTCGCGTTCATTGGCGAGGAGTTGGACCACCTGGTCGGCCATGGAGTTGAAGGCTACGGCGGCGGAGCGCAGCTCGGTCGGCCCCTCCTCCGGGACGCGCGCGCCGAGCCTGCCCTCCCCCAGATCGTGCGCGGCGCCCGCGAGCCGCTGGGCGGGCTGCACCATCCGGACGCCGAGCCGGTCGGCGACGGCGACGGAGCCGACTATCAGCGCGATGCCGACGCCGGCGAGCACCAGCCAGGCGGTGTCGACGCCGTTGGAGACCTCGCCCTCGGGCACGAAAACCTCGACGACGGCGATCTGACCGGTGCTGATGGCGGTCGGCTGGAGCAGCGCGGAGCCGTCGGTGACCTCGGTGATGGAGGCACGGCCGAGCCGCTGCGTGGCCTCCAGGTCTTTCTGCGCGGCCCGGCGGGTGCCGATGTTCACCGGCTGGCTGCCCGCCTCGCCGGAGGCCGGGATGTGCACGGCCATCCGCCCGGCCGCACCGGCCTGGGTGGACATGACGGCCCGCTCCAGCGGATCGCGGTCGGCGGTGATGGAGAGGGTGGGGCCGATGGCGGCGGCCTGCCGCTCGGCGTTGGAGAGAGCCCTGTCCTTGGCCATCTCCTGGACGACGAGCCCCAGCGGCACGGCGAAGGCCACCACGACCATCGCCGTGACGGCCAGGGAGACCTTGACGAGTGCCCATCTCATGGCCGGTGTCCGTTCGGCTGTGGTCCGCCTGGCTGTTGACCGTTGGGCTGCGGCCCGTGGGGCTGCGGTCCGTGCGGCGGCTCCAGCTTGACGCCGACTCCGCGCAGGGTGTGAAGGTACCGGGGCCTGGCCGCCGTTTCGCCCAGTTTCCGCCGCAGCCAGGACAGATGTACGTCGATGGTCTGGTCGTCGCCGTAACTCTGCTGCCAGACCTCGGCGAGCAGTTCCTTGCGCGGTACGACCACGCCGGGCCGACCGGCCAGGAAGGCCAGCAGGTCGAACTCGCGACGGGTCAGGTCGAGGGCGGCGCCGTCCAGGTCGGCCTGCCGGCGCAGCGGATCGATGGAGAGCCCGCCGACCTGGATGACGCGCGAGGGCGGGGCCTCTCCGGCAGCGGCGCGCGAGCGGCGCAGGACGGCGGCCATTCGCGCCGAAAGATGCTCCACCGAGAAGGGTTTGATGAGGTAGTCGTCGGCGCCGTCGTTGAGCAGCCGGACGATCTCCGCCTCGTCGTCGCGCGCGGTGGCGATGATGACCGGCACGTCGGTGATACCGCGCAGCATCTTCAGCGCCTCGGACCCGTCCAGATCGGGCAGGCCGAGGTCGAGAATGACCACGTCGAAACGGAAATGGGCCACCTCGCGCAGCGCCTCGAGGGCCGTGCCGACGCTCCGTACCGTGTGGGAGGCCTCGGTCAAGTGCCTGATGAGGGCGGAGCGCACGAACTGGTCGTCCTCGACCACGAGCACACTTGCCATGGGCGGCACCGTACGCCATCCGGAGTACCCGGGTCCCCCTAAGGACGGACGCGGAGCGCGTGGTGCACTATGGCCCGGATGCATCGAGGACTCGTACATGCCATGGCGTGGTCGCTGTCCACCGGCGCGGCGGTGACGCTGTCCTGGTGGGGCGTCCATACCGTCATGTCCGGGACGGCGTACGACCGGCCGCGCGCACTGCCGATCAGCGCGGACAGCGCCACCACGCAGGGAGCGAGGCCGCAGGTCTCCTCCACTCAACGGCCACCGACCCCCTCGCCGTCGAAGCCGTCCGCGCCGGACAGGAGCAGTAAGCCGTCGGCCACGTCTCCCGCCGCCAGGCCGAGCAGGACGAAGCCGCCGTCCACGTCGCCCTCGTCGACGCCGACGTCCGGGAATGTGAAGAGCTACACGGTCGACGGCGGCCGGGTCGTCTTCGACATCGGCCAGGTCTCGGCCGAGCTGGTCTCGGCGACCCCGGACGCCGGCTGGCAGATGCAGGTGTGGAAGCAGCCGTCGTGGATCCGGGTGACGTTCACGCAGAACGGCCGCGAGGTCTCGGTGTTCTGCACCTGGAACGGCCATCCGCCGATGGTCGAGTTCGACGACCGCTAGCGGAGCTGGCGGAACGCAGCCGGAGCTAGCGGAACGCCGCCGGTGGCGGTACGGGTGAGGGCTTGGCGCTGGCGTCGGTGACCGCGGCCGCGCCGCCCGTGAAGTCGGCGAGTGCCCTTCCGTGTTCGACCCGGCCGGGGTGCGGGTCGCTCGCGACGCGGCGGGTCAGTTCGGCGACCGGCAGCGGTACGTCCGAGGCGAGGAGCACGGCGTTGCCGAAGCGGCGGCCGCGCAGCACGGTCGGGTCCGCGGCGAGCGCGAGTTCGGGGAAGACGGTGGCGGCGGTGGCGACCTGGGCTCGGATATGGGCGAGCGGCGGACCGTCGGCGAGGTTCGCTGTGTAGTGTCCGCCCGGCTTCAGGGCCCTTCGCACCTCGGTGAGGAACTCCGTACTGGTCAGATGCGCGGGTGTGCGGGCGCCGCTGAAGACATCGGCGATGACCAGGTCCGCCCAGCCGTCCGGGATCTTGCCGAGGCCCTCGCGGGCGTCGCCGGACCGGACGCGTATGCGCGCAGTGGGGTCCAGCGGGAGCTGTTTGCGGACCAGTTGGACCAGCCCGGCGTCCAACTCGACGATCTGCTGGGTGGATCGGGGGCGGGTGGCGGCGATGTAGCGGGCGAGCGTGAAGGCTCCGCCACCGAGGTGGACGACCTGGAGGGGGCGGCCGGGCGGGGCGACGAGATCGATGATGTGGCCGAGGCGGCGCTGGTACTCGAAGGAGAGATACGCGGGGTCGTCGAGGTCGACATGGGACTGCGGCGCACCGTCGAGGAGCAGCGTCCAGGCGCGGGGGCGCTCGCGGTCGGGTATCAGCTCGGCCAGCCCGCCGTCCACCTGCTCGACGACGGGTTCGGGGCTGCCGCCCCCGCCCGTACGGCCGCGCCGTTTACTTTTTGCCATCAGCCCATTATCGGCACCGATCCGGGTGGGCTGCCCGCGCAGGGCCCGGCGGCCGGCACGGCTCAGCAGCGTGCACGATTCGGCGGCGAGCGCGGCTCGGCGGGCGTGCACGATTCGGCGGGCGTGCACGGCTCGGCAGGCGTGCACGATTCGGCGGGCGTGCACGGCTCGGCGGCGGCCGCGGCTCAGCTGCAGTTGTCGGCGGCCTCGATGAGGCGGGCCGCCTCGCCGAGCGCCTTGCGCAGGACCGCGGGGTCGGTGACCGGGTCGGCGTCGTCCGGCGGCAGCAGCCAGCCGCTGCCGGTGACCGGCGGCTCGGCCGGGATGCGCAGACCGCGCCCCGACGTCTGCGTACAGGCACTGCCCGGCATGTCCCAGCCGTCCGCGGTGCCGGGCGGCACGAGGAAGCCGAGAGTGTCGCAGGCGCCGTCGTGGAGAACCGGGCCGACGGCCGGAGCGTCCGCCCGGCGCAGGATGTCCACCGCCTCGAGGCCCTGCCGGGCGGGGACGGTCACCAGATCGCAGGGTTCGGCAGCGGCGCCGTCCCCGGGTGGTGCGCTGCTGTCCTGGGTGGGCGTGTGCCGAGCAGTCGTCGCCGTCGTCGCAGTCGTCCGTGGGGCGCCGTTGACGCTGTTCTCCATGCCGACCTCCAACAAGGGGATCCCTCCTCGCTCGAGTGGAGACACGTAGCGGGTCTCCGCATGGTTCAACGCCCGTTGGCGTCAATGGCTACGGCGGCACGCCGCCGCAAAGGATGGCAGTTCATGGCAGATCGAGGGGGACATATCCCTTTTGTAGGCAAACTCAGCGTGCGCGGCCCGTCACAGCCGGTACGTTCTTGCTCCGCCGGAACACGGCTGCACCAAGAGAGGGCTCGGCCATGGCGTCGTCGTCACAGGCATCACGGGCAGTTCCCAACCTCGCCTTCCGCGGACTGCGCGGGCAACGCTCGCCCGGAGAGTTCGCGGCGGCCGTACGCAAGGCCGCTCGGGAGATCGGTGAGCAGGTCTCCTGCGACGCCCGCTACATCGGGCGCGTCGAGGCCGGCGAGATCCGCTGTCCGAACTACGCGTACGAGCGGGTGTTCCTGCACATGTTCCCCGGTCTGACGCTGGCGGATTTGGGCTTCACGGCGCGGGAACAAGTACGGGGCAGCCGGGGCCGGCCGCTCGTGCCGGCTCATCCCTTATGCCCCTTCGACGGCAACAGTGACAGCGACATCGACGAGGAGAGCGACGTGCTGCGTCGCGCATTCATGACGAGCGGCTCCGCCACGGTGGCGGCCGCGTCCCTCGGGCTCGGACTCGGGCCCGTACCCGGCAGGCCCGGCTCCACGCCCGGCCTCTCCCGCACCGTGCCCGCTCAGCGGCGAGTCGGCGAGGCGGAGGTGAGCGCCGTCGAAGAGGCGGTACGCCGGATCCGGCTGCTCGACGACCGGCACGGCGCGGACGGGCTCTATCAGCGGGCCGCGCAGCCGCTGCGGGCCGCGTACGCGCTGCTCGACGCGGGGACGACGGCCCGCGCCTCGACCACCGGCCGACTGCACGCCGGAGCGGGCGAACTCGCCATCTCGGTGGGCTGGTTGGCCCATGACTCGGGCCGCTTCGACGACGCCCGCTCGCACTACGCGGAGGCGCTGGCGACGGCGCGGGTCGCGGGCGACCCGGCGCTGGAGGCACACGCCTTCTGCAATACGTCGTTCCTGGCGCGGGACGCGGGGCGGTACCGCGAGGCGGTGCGCTCGGCGCAGGCCGGGCAGCGCGCCGCGCGGCAGCTGGCCTCGCCACGACTGCTCTCGCTGCTCTCACTTCGGGAGGCGGGCGGCTGGGCGGGGCTCGGCGACCGCGCGAGCTGCGAACAGTCGCTGTCGCGGGCGCACTCGTACTTCGACCTGGGCGTGACGGACGCGGACCCGGAGTGGATGTCGTTCTTCGGGGAGCCGGAGCTGGAGGCGCTCCAGGCACAGTGCTGCTCGGCGCTCGGCGAATGGTCGCGAGCGGCCCGCCACGCCCGCCGGGCGGCGGCGCTCCAGGACCGCCGCTTCACGCGCAACCTGGCGCTGTACCGGGCCGAACTGGCGGCGGACCTGGCGCGGGCGGGCGCACCGGACGAGGCGGCGGAGGCGGGCCACCAGGTGCTGGACCTGCTGGACCGGGTCCAGTCCTCGCGCATCCAGTCGATGCTGTCGGACACGGCGAGGGTGCTGCTGCCGCAGCGGCGGGCGGCGGGGGTGGGGGCGTTCCTGGACCGCCACTCGGAGACACTCCGCGAGGCATAGCACCCGGGCTGGGCTACAGCCGCGGTCGCGGTCGCGGTCGCGGACTCAGACCTCCATGTGGCCCGTGTCGTTCCAGCGGTCCATCGCCGGCGAGCCGTAGGCCCAGCCCAGGATCGACAGGCTGGTCGGGTCCAGGCGGATACGGGCCGCGAAGGACGGGTCCAGGCCCAGCCAGCGTGCGCCGAGGACCCGCAGGATGTGGCCGTGCGCGAAGACCAGCACATCGCGGTCGGCCGAGCGCGCCCAGTCGATGACCTTGTCCGCGCGGGCGCCGACATCGGCCAGCGCCTCGCCGCCCGGGACCCCGTCGCGCCAGATGAACCAGTCGGGCCGGTCCGCGTGGATCTCCGCCGGGGTCAGGCCCTCGTAGTCCCCGTAGTTCCACTCCATGAGCGCGCCCCAGTCGGAGGCCCGGTCCCCGAAACCCGCGAGCGCGCAGGTCTCACTGGCCCGAACGAGTGGACTGGTGCGGACCTCGACACCCTCCAGGCCCGACCACGGCGCCCGGTGCAGCCGTTCGCCCAGCAGCTTCGCGCCGCGCCGGCCCTCCTCGAGAAGAGGGATGTCCGTCCTGCCGGTGTGCTTGCCCAGCAAGGACCATTCGGTCTGCCCGTGCCGGGCCAGCAGGATGCGCGGTGCCATGAAGGGCTCTCCCTGAGGTTCACATTCGGTGGCACTCCATCATCGCGCACCTGAACGCAGGGCAACCTCTCGGGCGATCTCGACGTCCTCGTACAGGTCGGGTACCCGATGAACGCGCGCCTTCTTGTACACCGTACGGTTGAACGGTGGCCGATGGCCCCCTGAATACAAAATGGAGATCGTTCGGATGCCGCACACCGCGCCCCGTCATCGGCCACGCTGGTGGACCGAACTGATGCTCATCGTCGTGGTCTACGCCGCGTACTCGGCCGGCCGGCTGCTCGCGCGCGGCAATGAGTCGGCCGCGGTCGACCACGGCATGGCGATACTCCGGGCCGAGAAGGCACTCCTCCTCAACGCCGAGCACCCGCTCAACCGCCTCTTCACCAGCACCCCGGCCCTCGGCGTTCCCGCCGACTTCGCCTATGCGTCCCTGCACTACCTGGTCACTCCGGCCATTCTGGTCTGGCTCTTCCGCCGCCGCCCCGCCCGCTACCGGGCCGCCCGCACCTGGCTGATGCTCTCCACGCTCCTCGGCCTCGTCGGGTTCACGCTGCTGCCGACCTGCCCGCCGCGGCTGCTGGACGCCGGCCAGGGGTTCGTCGACACGATGGCCCAGTACAGCTCGTACGGCTGGTGGGGCGGCGAGGCGAGTGCGCCGCGCGGCATGGGCGGGATGACCAACCAGTACGCGGCGATGCCGAGTCTGCACGTCGGCTGGGCCCTGTGGTGCGGTGTGATGCTGTGGCGGCACGGCCGTACGCCCCTGATGAAGGTCCTCGGCGTCGCCTACCCGCTGCTCACCACGTTCGTGGTGATGGGGACGGCGAACCACTACTTCCTGGACGCGGTCGCGGGCTGCGCCGTGATGGGCGTCGGCGCGCTGCTGACCCGGCCCGCGCTGCGCATCGCCGACCGGGTGCGTACGCGCTTCACCGCCCCTTCCGGCTCGAAGTCCCCGATTGTCAGTGCCGGATGCGAGACTTCCGCGGGTGAGCGAATCCCTGGACAGCGGACCTCCTCCGCAGGCGCCGACGACAGCACTCCGGCAACGGCTCGCTGAGCTGCGCGGCCCCGCCGCCCAGCCCCATCCGCTCGACGCCCGCGCGCTGGCCGCCCTCGCAGCCAACCCCGGCTGCAAACGGCGGGCGCTGCTGGACGGCGCCGGGGTGGACAAGGCGGCGCTCGCCTCCGCGCTGGGGTCGCCGGCCGCGTTCGGGCAGTCGCAGTTCGCTTTCATGCGCGGCAACGCCTTCGAGGCGAAGGTCAAGGCCGACGGCGGTACGGAACTGATGCGGCTGCTGGGCGTGGACGCATCGGCACAGGTCCGGGTGCCCGATCTGACGGCGGCCGGTCCCGAGGGCCGTGCGGCGCGTACGGCACTGGCGCTGCGCGAGGCCACCGCGGCCGGCGAGTGGACGCTGCTCGACCACCCGATGCTGGCGCTGCAGGTCGCGGGCTCCCCCGCCTATCTGGAGCCGGACGCGGTGGTCGTGCACCCCGACGGACGGTGGACGGTCGTCGAGATCAAGTCCTTCCCGATGATCGACGGCTCGGCGGACGCTGCGAAGGTGGGCGCGGCGGCACGTCAGTCCGCGGTGTACGTACTGGCGCTGGAGCGGGTCGCCGCGCTGACGGACGGCGCGCAGGTCGCGCACAGCATCCTGCTGGTCTGCCCGAAGGACTTCTCGAACCTGCCGACCGCGTCCGTCGTCGACGTACGCAAGCAGCTCTCGGTGACCCGCCGCCAGCTGGCCCGGCTGACCCGGATCGAGGACATCGCCGCCGCGCTTCCCGAGGGCACCACCTTCGACCTGGAGCGCCCGGCCGATGAGCTGACCGCGGCGGTCGAGTCGGTGTCCGCGGCATACGCGCCCGAGTGCCTGGCCGCCTGCGAGCTGGCCTTCCACTGCCGCGACCGGGCCCGCGACGCGGGCGTGGTCGAGGCGCTGGGGCGCGGGGTGCGCGGCGAGCTGGGCGGACTGACGACGATCGGCGAGGTGCTGGCGGCGGCACGGAGCGAAGCAGGTGATCCGGACGACCCGGCGGTCGTGGCCCTGCGCCGCGCCGCCGCGCTGCGGGCCGAGGCCCTGGAGGCTGCCGGATGTCGCTGATCTCCACCCTCGCCCGGCTGGAGGCCGTCGAGTCGGGACGGGCCACGCCGCTGGCGACCGTGCGGCACCGGCATCTGTCCGAGCGTCCGCTGGTCCTCGTACCGCTGACGACGGCCGGTGAGGCGGGGGCGCCGCTGGGCGCGCTGGTCGGCACGGACGAGGAGGAGCCGCGGCTGCTGGTCGTGGCGCAGCCCCGCGACCGCGATCTGCGCTTCGCCTTCCTCGCCGAGCTCGCCGACGCGGTACTGCCGCATCTGGACGCGTACGCCGACGATGTCGAGCCCGCCGAGCGCAACGAGACCGACCCGGAGACCGGCAAGAGGGTCAAGGTCGAGGTCGAACTGTGCGCTGATGCACCGCAGTTGATTGTGCCGGGCCGGGCGGGCATCGACTTCGTGCGGCTGCTGGGCCGCTCGATGCGCTTCCGGCGTACGGCCGAGCAGGACCCCGACGCGCCCTACCCCGCGCCGCCGCACGTCCCGCTGCTCGGCCGCTGGCTGACGCACTACGGCGAGCGGGCCCGGGTGCCCGGCTCCTCGCTGCTGCTCGCGGCGACCGATCTGCTGAACCGGCACTGGGCGACCGGCCAGTCGAGCCTGGAGGACCAACACCTGGGCGCACTGCTCGCCTGGATCGACCCGCCCGAGGGCGAGACGGGTGCGGAGGCGGCGCTGCGGGCGGAGCTGGCGCGTGATGCCCGCGGCCAGCTGCTGTGCCCGCCCGCAGGACCGGCCACCGACCCGGCCTTCGACAACCGGCTGCTGGCCCCCGCCGTGGAGCGGTACGACCGGGCGCGCCAGGCGCTCGGCGCTGCTGAGGACGGCGCCGAGGCGGATGTCCGGCTGGGTGAACTGACCCTCGCCGAGCGGGAGATCCGCCGCCTCCTGCTGACCCAGCTCAAGCCCACATGGCACGCGGTGTGGCGTGGCCTGGAGCTGCTGCGGGAGCTGCCGCAGGGGCCGCGGGCGGCGGACCGCTGGACGCGCGACCGCTGGTCGTTCACGGCGCACCGCGATCGCGTACGGGCCGGGGAGCCGCCGCAGCCCCGGCGCGACGACGCGGTGACGGCCGCGCAGAAACTCGCCTCCCGCGAGACGGCACAGGCGCAGTTGGAGGCCCAGGAGGCGCTGGACGACCCGCTGGTGCTGGCGGGGCGCCGGCTGGCGGGCGAGGCGTTCACGAGCGAGGTGACCGAGGTCGTGATGGCCTGGTCCGAGTCGAAGCGGCCGAGCCCGCGCCCTCTGCTGACCGTCCGTACGGACGACCGCCCGCATCTGGGCGAGCGGGTGAAGGTGTACCGCTCGCTGGAGGGCAAGCCGCAGACCGCTGAGTTCGTACGGTACGAAGCCGAGGGAGTTCTGGTGCTGCGGCTGACCGACCGCATGGGCCGGTCCAAGGACCCTGCGGAAGGCTCCGTACCGGAGAAGGGCGAGCGGATCGCGTGGACCCTGTTCGAGCACGACCAGCGGGGCGGCCCGAAGCTGCCGGACCCGGAGGAAACCCCATGGACCCACGGCGGCCCTCCGGGCACGGACGCGGAGAGCCCGGACCCCGTGACCCCGGAGGACATTCTGTGACGGCCATCTTTGCCCCGTCCGCCACTGCAGGTGGCAGTGGCTTCGCGCCGCCCCGGGAGCTCGCCCATGGAGGTGCGCTGTGAGCGGGCGCGTCTTCGATCCCTCTGCCGAGGCCGCGCGGGCCACCGACGCGATCCTCGCCGACACGCTGCACGGGACGCACCGCGGCGTCGTCGTGGACTCGCCGCCCGGCGCGGGCAAGTCGACGCTCGTCGTGCACGCCGCGCGTGAACTGGCGGCTGCCGGGCGGCCGTTGATGGTCGTCGCGCAGACCAATGCGCAGGTCGACGACCTGGTGGTCCGGCTCGCCGAGAAGGAGCCCGACCTGCCGGTCGGGCGACTGCACAGCAACGACGCCGACCCGTACGACAAAGCCCTCGACCAGCTCGACAACGTACGCAAGTCCGCGAAGGCCGGTGACCTGGCAGGCCTGGACATCGTCATCTCGACCGCCGCGAAGTGGGCGCATGTGCAGGGTGTGGAGCCCTGGCGGCACGCCATCGTCGACGAGGCGTACCAGATGCGTTCCGACGCACTGCTCGCCGTCGCCGGCCTCTTCGAACGGGCGCTGTTCGTCGGTGACCCCGGCCAGCTGGACCCGTTCTCGATCGTGGGCGCGGACCAGTGGGCCGGGCTGTCGTACGACCCGTCCGCAAGCGCGGTCTCGACGCTGCTCGCGCACAACCCGGAGCTTCCGCAGCACCGGCTGCCGGTCTCCTGGCGGCTCCCGGCGTCCGCCGCGCCACTGGTCTCGGACGCGTTCTACCCGTACACACCCTTCCGCAGCGGTACGGGCCCGGACGACCGGCAGCTGACCTTCGGTGTGCCGTCGGACGGCTCGGGTCCCGACCGGGTGCTGGACGAGGCGGCGGAGTCGGGGTGGGGCCTGCTGGAGCTGCCCGCGCGAAGTACGCCCCGTACGGACCCCGAGGCGGTACGGGCCGTGGCCCAGGTGGTCCGCCGGCTGCTGGACCGCGGCGGCGCGGCGACCAGCGAGCGGTCCGCGGACCCGGTCCCGGTGACCGCCGAGCGGATCGCGGTCGGCACGGCCCACCGCGACCAGGCGGCGGCGGTACGGGCGGCGCTGGCCGAGGTGGGCGTCACCGGCGTCACCGTGGACACGGCGAACCGTCTCCAGGGCCGGGAGTTCGACGTCACGGTGGTCCTCCACCCCCTGTCGGGCCGCCCGGACGCTACGGCGTTCCATCTGGAGACGGGCCGGCTGTGCGTACTGGCCTCCCGCCACCGGCACGCGTGCATCGTGGTGTGCCGCGCGGGCGTCACGGACCTCCTGGACGAGCACCCGTCGACGGAGCCGGTCCAGCTGGGCGTCACGGTCAAGTTCCCGGACGGATGGGAAGCGAACCATGCGGTGCTCGCTCACCTGGCGGAACACCGCGTGAGCTGGCAACCGTGAGCACCCCCGCAACACCGCATGAGCCGGCAACCGTAGACCCCCTTGCGGAGAACGGGACAATGGACGGTGGCCACGGGCACCGGGCGGAGTCCGGCCAAGCGCGCGATTCAATGAAAGGCGGCCGGATCAGGGGCCGCACCTGTACGAGGAGGAGAACCACATGGCGGATCCCGAACGGAGTGAGCGGAAGCTGCGACCGGCCCCGCTGCTCTTCGAGCCGTCGGAGGCTGCCGCCGATCCCGAGCACTTCTTCGACCTGGAGTCCATCGAGGACCCGCGGGAGCTGCTGGCCCGGGCCACGGAACTGACCCTGGCGTTCCGCGCCGCGACCGACCGGGCGGCGGAGTACCAGGCGCTCGCGGCGGCCCAGCTCGCCGACCCGCGACGCTTCGACCGGCTCACCTCCGCGGACATCGCCCAGCGGGCGGAGTGGACCGAGGACTATGCCAAGAAGATGATCGAGTTCGGCCGCGACCTCCTCCGGAACACCACTCCGTAGCCACCGCAGGCCGCCGAACAGGCACGCTCGCACCCGTCCGCACCCGCACGCACCGCCGGCCAACCTCGCGCCTGGCATATGCCGGGGCGCAAGATACGCCTCCCCGCCCTGCCCTGTCCCGATTTCCGCCAACTCTCAGGAACGGAACCGTCACTCCCGGTAGATCTTGTGTCATGAGCGCATGGCTGCGAGACCAACCCCTGCGGGACCCCGGCGCCCCTGACGACGAGCGCCGTACGGACATCCTCGCCCTCCTGCAGGAGGAGGGCCGTTATCGCGCGGCACAGGTCACCGCCCCCGGCGCCCGCTGGCTCACCTCCGCCGGGGCCTATCCGCGCTCGATGCTCGCCCTCTGGGAGACCCGGCCGACCGCTCCCGCCGTACTGCCCTGCGGCGCCGTCTTCGACGTCGTGAACGTGCCCACGGTCTTCGGCCGGCGGATGCTCGACCGGCTGTGGGAGGAGGGGCCGGGATCCGGCCCCGTCGCCATGCACCGCGGCCGGATGATGCTCTTCGCCGCGCCCGGCACCGCCCAGCGCCTGCCGTCCCTGCTCGACTGGGAGGAGTGGGGCGATTCCGTACCGCCGATGCTCTGCCACGGCATCGGCGACGCGGTGACCGTCCCGCCACTGGCGCAGGGCCAGGACACCGCCGACCCGCGCTGGCTGGTGGCCCCGGACGCCCGCCATCCATGGCTGCCGGGGCCCGAGGTACTGCTCTGGTCGTGCGTGCGGGCGGTCCGTGCGGCCTCGCCCCCGACCGTGCGTATATCGATTTTTCCTCCCGCCGATCAGGATGCTAAGGTCTACGACGTCAGCAGGCGCCGCTAGCTCAGTTGGTTAGAGCAGCTGACTCTTAATCAGCGGGTCCGGGGTTCGAGTCCCTGGCGGCGCACAGACGGGAAAAGCCCCTCGCGAGAGCGAGGGGCTTTTTCGTGTGCCTGCACCAGGGCGACCCGGCGACCCGCACCCTCGGACGCCGCACCCCGGCGACCCGGCGACCGCACCCTCGGACGCCGCACCCCGGCGACCCGCACCTGCGCCGTACTACGCCGTCGTGACCCTGATCGTCCACGCGCCCGACCGCGTCCGGTCCGCCACCTGCACCCTCGTCCGCTCGCCCGGCGTCCCCGGCATCGTGAACGTCTCGCCGACCCCCAGCGGCGCGTCCGCGAGCGGCGGATAGACCGACCGGTCCCAGCACGCCTCGGTGGCCGGATGTGTGTCCACCACTTCGACCGGGCCGCCGCCCGACGCGGTCTCGGCCTGTACGCGATACAGCAGCACCCCCTCCGTACAGGTCTCCCGGTCGTTGCCGGTCGAGCCGCGCGCCTCGATCGCGAGCGCGGTGTCCTCCCCGGTCCTGACGACCGCGAGCCGCGTGCCGAGGCTCCCGCCGGGGGCCCGCGCGGCGTCCACCGGCTCCAGCGTGATCAGCTCCGACTTCTGCACGCACCGCACGGCCCGCTGGTCCAGCCAGCCCAGCTTCCACTTGTGCCAGGCGAAGAGGTCCGGTGCGAGCCCGAACTGGCTGCCCATCACATCCCAGTCCCCGACATAGGTGTCCCAGTCGCCCTTGCCGTCCGTCGGCCGGTGGTAGAGATCCGGCAGGTCGAAGGCGTGGCCGGTCTCGTGGGCCAGCACATTGTGGTCCGGCGGATGACTCTCGAAGACGGTGACGACCCGTTCGATGTCAGTGTCGTCGGCATGCAGCGGCCGATCGAGGTTGACGACCTTCGTCGCGTCGGCGTCCACACCGGGCGCGTCCGGGTCGGCGACCAGATAGACGATTCCGTAGCGGGAGAAGTCGACCGTCGAGTCCGCCGCGGCGATCGCGTCGCGCAGATACCCGCTGCGCCGCGCCGAGTCCCAGTCCCGCTTTATCCCGTACGCGGTCGAGGACTTCGGCATCTTCACCCACTGGCGCTGCGGATGCGGGCGCAGCGCGAACTGCCGGTACGAGGCACTCTCGAAGAACTGGCTGGTGGCCGGGAAGTGGTCGGCCGCGAGCTCGTCCGGTGAGTTCAGCGGCACCGAGTCCGGAAACGACAGGAAGATCATGACCGCGTCCATGCTCCCGACAGGTCGCGGGTAGGCGGAGTTCCAGGAGTCGACCCCGAGCGAGTGGTGGGCAGCGGTGCGGGGCAGCGCGCAGGGCCCCCCGGACAACTCGGCCACGGCCGGGCCGGCCACCAGGCCCGTGGCGGCGAGCGCCATCAGGGAGGTGAAGGCGGCCGCGGCGCTGCGCAGGCGGCTGCGTTCCGCCCCCTGGGCCACTCTTCGGGCCGCTCCCGGCGCCACTCCCACGGGTGCTCCCTCGGGTGACTGCTGACCCTCCACGTGGACCTCCGGCTGAGGAATGCGAGACACCTCACCCACCCTGTGTTGATTTCAGCTGGTACGCCCTGCCGACTGCCCCACTCGGGTGACCGACCCGACACCGGGCCGACACCGACCCGAGACCCGCCGACACTCCGATGGCTCACGGAACGTCACATTCGGTCAGGACGGAATCGGCCACCGCGCAGACCTGTGCAGAAACGATCGTCCGTAGCCCCGGGGCGGGCTGATCCACTGCGCCACAGCTGGAACAGCCGCCGGGCGGCCTCTATGATCGGCACACTTTCCCGGCGTCTTCCCCGAGTTCATACCGGCTTCATCGCCGATCGCATGGGGCGGCCGGACCGACCACACCTGTACGGACCCTGTACGAAACAACTGCACTGCGGGAGCGAGCGGTGAGCGGAACCTCCGAAGGAACAGGGCCGGCCGGAGTCGCAGTCCCCGGTAGCAACCGGCCGTTGATCACAGAGCGTCACAGCGTCGGCCGGACGGCCGCCGAACTGCGTGACTACCGCGCCGCGTTCAACGCCGCGCACCTCGCGATGGCCGTCGTCGACCACGAGGGCGTCGTGGTCACCGCGAACAAGGCCTTTGCCGCGCTGCTCGGCACCGAGCCCGTCACCCTGCTGGAGCAGTCCGCGGCCGATCTCGTCGACCTGGCGTCGGACGGCCGCACCTGGCACGCGTACCGCGAAGTGCTGCGCGGCCGCCGTTCCCGGTTCCGCTGCACGCGCCGTCTCAAGCACCCGGACGGGCGCACGCTCTGGGCAGAGGTCACCGTCGCGCCGGTGCCGGACAGCCGCAATGTGCTGCTCTCCATCACGGACATCAGTGACCGGCGCGAGCTGCTCGCGCGGCTGCGGCAGGTCCAGATGCACGACCCGGTGACGCGGCTGCCCAACCGCACGCTCTTCTTCGAGCGGCTCTCGGCGGCGCTGGAGTCATCGGCGTACGACCAGGGCTCCACCGGCCGGATCGGGCTCTGCTACCTGGATCTGGACGGCTTCAAGGCGGTCAACGACACGCTCGGGCACCGGGTCGGCGACCGGCTGCTGGCCGCTGTCGCCACCCGGCTCACCGAGTGCGCGGACAGCGACGCCCACACCCGCAGCGGCAGCCATCTGGTGGCGCGGCTCGGTGGCGACGAGTTCGCGATCCTGGTCGAGGACTCCACCGGTACGGAGCAGCTCGCCGATCTCGCCAGGTCCGTACTGGTCGCGCTGCAGCAGCCGTTCGACCTGTCGGGACAGCGGCTCTCGGTCTCGGCGTCGATCGGGGTCGTGGAGCGGGCGGCGGCCGGGACGAGCGCGACGGGTCTGATGCAGGCCGCGGACACCACGCTGTACTGGGCGAAGGCGGACGGCAAGGCTCGCTGGACCCTCTTCGACCCCGAGCGCAACGCGCACCGGATGACACGGCAGGCGCTCTCCTCCACACTCCGGCCGGCCGTGGAGCGCGGCGAGTTCGCGCTGGAGTACCAGCCGCTGGTGGGGATGGCGGACGGGGTGCCGCGGGGCGTGGAGGCGCTGGTGCGCTGGAACCACCCGCAGTTCGGCACCCTTGCGCCGAATCGGTTCATCGCCATCGCGGAGGAGGACGGCTCGATCGTCCAGCTCGGCCGGTGGGTGCTGCGTACGGCGTGCCGTCAGGCCCGCCAGTGGCAGACGGACCACCCGGACGCCCTGCCGCTGTTCGTGAGCGTCAATGTCGCCGTTCGGCAGGTCTGGGACTCCGACCTGGTCGCGGACGTGGCGGAGATCCTGGCCGAGACGGGTCTGGCACCGCATCTGCTGCAGCTGGAGCTCACCGAGTCAGCGGTGATGGGCTCGGCGGGCCGCCCGCTCCAGGCGCTGCAGGCGCTGAGCGACATGGGCGTGCAGATCGCGATCGACGACTTCGGGACCGGGTACTCGAACCTGGCGTATCTGAGCCGGCTGCCGGTATCCGTACTGAAGCTCGACGGATCGTTTGTTCGCGGCTTCCAGGACGAGGCGCACCCGAACCCGGCGGACGAGACGGTCGTCGAGGCGATGGTGCAACTGGCGCACCGGCTGGGCCTGACGGTCACGGCGGAGTGCGTGGAGACGGCGGGCCAGGCGTCGCGTCTGCGGCGGATCGGGTGCGACACGGGTCAGGGCTGGCTGTACTCACGGGCGGTGGCGCCGGAGCGGATCGCGGAGTTGATCGGTGTCGGCGCGCTGGCGGTCTGACGCCAACCAGGCCCCGTCCATGCGCATGGTCCGCGGCGGCCTGGATTGCTCGCTTGTGCCCATGCCCGCCCTTCCAGCCCCGGTATTGGAGTTCTCCCTCGCCTGTGCGCGGGGGACTCTCCCCAGGATCGCTCCGGGGAGTTTGGCAGCGCTTATGTCTGCCCGACGACTGCCCTCCCGGCAGCCGGGGCGAGTGCCAGACCCGCCCAGTCGATATTTCGGCCCGCGTTGTGGTCGGCGTTACCCGACCAGCCGCAGGCCGGGTTCTTGCACACGAACACCGCTTGGGACTCCCGGTTGCCCGGGGTGATCGTGCGGCACTCCGAGCAGCGCAGGGATGTCCCGGCAGCGGGTACCTTGACCAGCAACCCGCCGCGGTCGGCAGTCTTGTAGTCAAGGAACTCGACCGTACGGGCCCAGGACTCGCCCGCAATCTTGCGGTTGAGTCCTGACTTTTGCGCCACATTGGTGCCCGGCTTGGCAGTGGTGCCCTTCGCGGACTTGATCATGCTGACGATGCGGAGATCTTCCACCGACACCAAGGCGAAGGCGTCGGCAATCTTGGTGGTGGTCTTGTGCTGCCAGTCCAACGCCCGGCGCTTGGCTCCTGCGCGCAGGCTGCTGATCTCGTCGTAGACAGCGTTCAGTCTCTTGGAGGTCCGTTCGCTGGGCTTGCGATACTTCTTGCGGTGCGCGGCCTTCTGCTCAGCGCACCGCAGTTGAGCGTGCTCCTTCTCCGTCAGCCAGTGATCGTGGTCGAACGTGGAGCCGTCGGACAGTGCGAGCGGCACCGCTACGCCCCGGTCGATGCCAACATGAGAGGCCGTCCACCGACGTGGTTCGGGAGCGGGCACGACAGTGTCAGTGCGGAAGGCGATGTGCCAGCCGAGCGCATCCTTGACCAACCGAGCACCGGTGATCCGTCCCTGTGGACTGCCCTTGGTCACACCCGGCAATTCCTTCGTCCAACGAAACCGCACCCGGCCGACCTTGGGGATGTTGACCACGCCCCACCTTCGGTGTACCCGTACGACGTTCGCCAACCGCATCCATATGCGCACCTTCGCCCGCACGGGCTCACGCGACGGCCAAATCGTAGGCATCCGCGATCAGTTCGTACGAACGCAGCCGCGCATCGCCGCCGTGCGCATTGGCCGTGATCATCAACTCGTCGGCGCCGGTGCGCTTCTGGAGGTCGTCCAGGCCGCTGCGCACCGCGTCCGGCGTGCCGTGGATGACGTTCGACAGCCAGCTGTCCACGAACTCCCGCTCCATGGCGCTGAATTCGTATGCCGCCGCCTCCTCGGGGGTGGGGATCAGCCCGGGGCGGCCGGTGCGCAGCCGGACCATCGACAGCGCGCCGGTCAGGACCTGGCGGCGGGCCTCCCGCTCGTCGTCGGAGGCGAGCGCGGAGACGCCGATCAGCGCGTACGGGGCGTCCAGGAGCTCCGAGGGGCGGAAGGAGTCGCGGTAGAGGTCCAGCGCCGGGACGGTGTTCTGCGCCGAGAAGTGGTGGGCGAAGGCGAAGGGCAGTCCGAGTACGCCGGCCAGCCGCGCGCTGAAGCCGGAGGAGCCGAGCAGCCAGATCGGCGGGCGGGCCGAGGGGCCCTGGACCGGACCGGGGACCGCGTGGATACGGGCGTACGGATGGCCGTCCGGGAAGTCGTCGTCGAGGAACCGGGTCAGCTCGGCGAGCTGCTGCGGGAACTCGTCCGCGCCCTCGCTGAGCCGGTCGCTGCGCCGCAACGCCGCGGCGGTCGCACCGTCGGTGCCCGGCGCGCGGCCCAGGCCCAGGTCGACCCGGCCGGGCGCCAGGGCCTCGAGCGTGCCGAACTGCTCGGCGATCACGAGCGGCGCGTGGTTGGGGAGCATCACACCGCCGGAGCCGAGGCGGATGCGCTCGGTATGGGCGGCCAGGTGGGCGAGGATCACGGCCGGGGACGACGAGGCGACGCCCGGCATGGAGTGGTGCTCGGCGACCCAGTGGCGGTGGAAGCCGCGGCGCTCGGCGAGCCGTGTGATGTCCACGCTGGTGCGCAGGGCGTCGGTCGCGGTGCGGCCGCTGCCGACCGTCACCAGGTCCAGTACCGACAGCGGTACGGGTGCGGTTCCGTTCGCCGTGCCTCGAATCTCGTCCACCGGTGGGGCCCTCCTGCGCATGAAGATACGTACAGCGCAGATCAACAGGAGGGACTCTCCGTTTATTCCCGCCTGGCGAACAGCGTGCCCAGCTTCGGCCCCCACACCCAGGCCCTGCGGTCAGCGAGCCGCAGCCCCTCCCACACCGTCACCTGGTTGGCGGTGAGCACCGGCTTGCCCAGCATCTCCTCCAGCTCGGCGAGGTACGCCGCGGTGTGCAGGGCCGTGTCCGGCAGCAGCACCACCTCCGCGTCCGGATGGTCGCCCGCGCGCGCCAGCTCCAGCACCTCCGCCCGGCCCCAGCTGCCCACCTCAGCCGCTGTGATGATCCCGCTCGCCCTGTCCGCGACCACCTCGGCGCCGGACGCCTTGAGGAAGGCGGTGAAGAGCGCGGTGACGTCCTCCGGATAGGTCGCGGCGACCGCGACGCGTGCCGCGCCCAGCTCCCGTACCGCGTGGGCGAAGGCGAAGGACGTGCTCGACGCGGGCAGGCCCGCGGCCCGGGCGAGGGAGCGGATCTGCTCGTGCGCCCCCTCCCAGCCGTACACGAAGCTCCCGCTGGTACACGCCCAGACCACCGACTCCGCTCCTTCGAGCCGGAGCTCCTCCACTCCCGCGGCGAGCCGCTGCGACGCGCCCATCTCCAGCAGCGCGTCGACGCGGTGTGCGTCCTCGCCGATGTCGGTGTGGACGACGGGCAGTCTGATGTCGCTGTCGAGCAGCACCTCGAACCGGGGATAGTCGTCCTCGGCCGAGTGTCCGGGGTAGAGAAGTCCTACCGTGGTCATGTCCAGCCTTCCTGTTCTTCGGGCTGAGCCTGCTGGGCCTGCTGAGGCTGCGGCGCCTGGTGAGCCGGCGGCACCTGCGGCGGCTCCGGCTCCAGGGCTTCCGGCTGCAGCAGCAGCCCTTGGTACGGGCCGACCGCGTGCACCCCGATTCCGCGCAGCGCCGCCCACATCGTGACCTGGTTCGCCGAGAGCACCGGCATCCTCAATTCGGCCTCCAGCTGCGGGATCGCGTCGTACGTCGGCAGATTCGTGCAGCTGATGAAGAGCGCGTCCGCCGCGCCCACCACCGCCTGCCGCGCCATGTCGACGACCGACCGGTACGGCACCTTCCAGATGTGCCGGGTCAGTCCCAGAAAAGCGCGGCCCGTGACCGTTACCCCAGCTTCTCCCAGATACTCCTCCAACGCCTGGGTCACCGATTCCGTATAGGGCGTGACGAGGGCGATGCGGCCGGCGCCCAGCTCGTCGAGTGCTTCGAGCAGGGCGCCGGAGGTGGTCAGCGAGGGCACTTCCCCCGCCGAGCTCATCGCCTCGCACATGGCCCGCTCCCCGGCCAGGCCGCCGACGAAACTTCCCGAGGTACAGGCATAGGCGACCACCTCGGGCTCGGACGCGCCCAGCGCCCGTACCGCCTCGCGCAGCGTCTCGTGCTCGCTCACCAGGCGGGCCAGGTCCAACGAGACCTCGACGGGCACATACGGCGTACGGGTCAGACGCAGCGAGACATCGTCGGGGACCCAGCGCCACAGCTCCCGGTCCAGGGCGAAATCGAACGGGGCGACCACACCGACTCCGCGCTGTGGCCGTGGTCCGCCGAGAAAGGAGACATCCATCGCAGGCCCCCTTAGCGTGTTATTGACGACGTTAGGTTCGGGTGCGAGCGTGGGTCAATCCGTACATGTCAGACGTTACGAAACGGCTTCCGCTTGATGTCTGAACCCACCCTCCTCGTACTCGCGGCCGATCCCCCGCCGCGCCTCGGCCGGCTGACCGGACGGGTCCGCGTCCAGTACGCCGACGAGCAGACGCTCGCCTCTCAACTCCCTTACGCAGACGTCCTGTTGGTATGGGACTTCACCTCCGACGCGGTACGCGTCGGCTGGCCCGGCGGGGGCTCGCGGCCGCGCTGGGTGCACACCCCGAGCGCGGGCGTGGACCGGCTGCTGTGCCCCGAGCTGATCGCTTCCGACACGGTCGTCACCAACGCCCGCGGGGTCTTCGAGGAACCGATCGCCGAATATGTGGCCGGACTGGTGCTCGCCATGGCCAAGGACATCCCCGGGACCCTGGAGCTCCAGCGGCAGCGGCGCTGGCGCCACCGCGAGGGACTGCGGGTCGCGGGCACCCGGGCGACGGTCGTCGGCGCGGGCCCCATCGGCCGGGCAGTGGCCCGAACGCTGGAGGCCCTCGGCGTCACCGTGGCGGTCGTGGGCCGCACCGAGCGGCCCGGAATCCACGGCACGCAGGATCTCGACCGGCTGCTCGCCCGCGCCGACTGGGTCGTCTGCGCCGCACCGCTCACCGATGCGACGCGCGGGATGTTCGACGGGCGGCGCTTCGGAGTGATGCAGCCGTCGGCGCGCTTCATCAATGTGGGGCGCGGTCCGCTGGTCGTGGAGGACGATCTCGTCACGGCGCTGAACAACCGGTGGATCGCGGGCGCGGCCCTCGATGTGTTCGAGTCCGAGCCGCTCACGCCCGACAGTGCGCTGTGGGACGTCCCCGGGCTGATCGTCTCGCCGCATATGAGCGGCGACACGGTCGGCTGGCGGGACCGTCTGGGTGAACAGTTCGTCGAGTTGTACGAACTGTGGGAGGCCGGAAAGCCGTTCCCGAACGTGGTGGACAAGAAACGTGGGTACGTCCCCATGCATGATGTCTCCGCTGACTGACCTGACCGCACGCCAACTGCTGGCCGGCTACGAGAAGGGCGACTTCACCCCCGTCGACGCGACCCTCGCTGCGCTGGAACGGATCGAGGTGGTGGAACCGCTGGTCAATGCCTTCGTCCGGGTCGATGCCGAGCAGGCACTGACCCAGGCGCGGGCGTCCGCCGAGCGGTGGCACAGTAAACAGCCGCAGGGGCTGCTCGACGGAGTGCCGGTGACGGTGAAGGATCTCCTGCTGCAGCGCGGCGTCCCGAACCTGCGCGGCTCCCGAACCGTACGGGCGGAGGGCAGTTGGGACGAGGACGCACCGTCCGTCGCCCGGCTGCGCGCGCACGGCGCGGTCTTCCTCGGCAGGACGACGACGCCGGAGTTCGGCTGGAAGGGCGTCACCGATTCACCACGTCACGGGGTGACGCGCAATCCGTACAATCCGGCGCGGACATCCGGCGGCTCCAGCGGCGGCAGCGCGGTGGCCGTGGCGCTCGGCGCGGGTCCGCTGTCGATCGGCACGGACGGCGGCGGCTCGGTCCGCATCCCCGCGTCCTTCTGCGGGATCTTCGCCCTGAAGCCGACGTACGGACGGGTGCCGCTGTATCCGTCCAGCCCCTTCGGGACGCTCGCCCACGCGGGCCCGATGACACGGGACGCCGCCGACGCCGCGCTGATGCTCGATGTGATCAGCGGCGAGGACTGGCGGGACTGGTCGCATCTGGGCCCGGCGGACAGCGTCCGCGACGGCCTCGCGGACGGGGTGAAGGGGCTGCGGATCGCCTACTCACCGTCCTTCGGCGGTCAGGTCGCGGTGACTCCGGCGGTCGCGTCCGCGGTGCGGCGGGCAGTGGGGGCGCTGGCGGAGCTCGGCGCGTACATCGAGGAGTCCGATCCGGATATCGCCGACCCGGTGGAGGCCTTCCACACCCTGTGGTTCAGCGGCGCGGCCCGGCTGCTGCAGCATGTCGGCGCGGAGCAGCGGGAGCTGCTGGACCCGGGGCTGCGCGAGATCTCCGGGATCGGGGCACGGTACAGCGCGCTGGAGTATCTGGCGGCCGTGGACACCAGGATGGAGCTGGGCCGGCGCATGGGGCGCTTCCACACCTCGTACGACCTGCTGGTCACGCCGACCCTGCCGATCACGGCCTTCGAGGCCGGGGTCGAGGCGCCGGCGCACTCGGGGCACCGCCGCTGGACGGGGTGGACGCCGTTCACGTACCCCTTCAACATGACTCAGCAGCCCGCCGCGACGGTGCCGTGCGGCGTGGACGAGGACGGGCTGCCGATCGGCATCCAGCTGATCGGGCCGCGGCACGCGGACGGGCTGGTACTGCGGGCGGCGCACGCCCTGTACGAGTCGGGCGCGGCCGCGATGCCCGTGCCCTCTCCTACTGGGCCCGGCGGAAGCTGAGCGTCTCGCCCAGCGCACCCGCCCGCCACAGGTCGTGGCAGGCCTCGGCCATCCGGTCGAGGCCGTCGACCACCGAGCCCCAGACGATGCCGGGGACCCAGCCGGTGTCGCCGTTGAGCAGCAGGTTGTTGCGCTCGTAGAAGAGGGCGAGGTCGACGACGGTACGGCGGCCGTGGTGGGCGGCCTGCTCCCCGTATCCGTACGACGCCGTGCCCAACTGCACGTCGGAGAAGGTGAAATAGCAGAGGTCGCCCGGAATGGGAGTCACCGTCGGGTTCTCCAGCGGTGGTTCCTGCTCCGCGAACGCCGGCAGCAGTGCATAGATCTCATTACGGGCATACTTCGCGTGGTAGACATCCCCGGCCAGGGGTAGCGCGTCCCACACGGCAGCGCAGGTCAGCGGGGCCTTGTCGGTCAGCAGTTTCGCGGTGCACTGCACACCGCGCTTGTCGAGGGCTACGGTCACGTATCGGTCGGCCATCTCGTACGCATACCCCGCCTGGAGCCGGGTAGCCGCGCGGCCATGGCTCGTACAAGACAACCAGGATCGATACGCAGACGCACATTGCTGCTCGGTACCGCTGCTGCCGGCGCGCTCGGCGCCGCGGGCGCGGCGGGCTGCGCCCGGGTCCCTTCCGGGGACGCCCTGGCCCGGCTGAAGTCCCAGCGCACGGTGCGCCTGGGCATCGCGGGCGAGGTGCCCTACGGCTATGTCGACAAGAACGGCGAGTTCACCGGCGAGGCCCCTGAGCTGGCCCGTGTCATCTTCAAGCGGCTGGGCATCGACACCGTCCAGCCCGTCGCCACCGACTTCGCCTCGCTCATCCCCGGGCTCAACTCCCAGCAGTTCGATGTCGTCTCGGCCGGGATGTACATCAACAAGGAGCGCTGCCAGCAGGTCATATTCGCCGACCCCGAGTACCAGATGCTCGACTCGTTCATCGTGCGCAAGGGCAATCCCAAGAACCTGAAGACGTACGAGGACGTGGTGAAGGCCAAGGCGAAGTTCGCCACCGGCACCGGCTACGCGGAGATCGACTACGCGGTCGCCGCCGGCTACCCGGAGAAGGACATCGTCATCCTCCAGGACCAGGTGGCGGGGCTGAACGCGGTCGAGTCGGGCCGGGTCGACGTCTTCGCCGGCACCGCGCTCACCACCCGCGAGGTGGTGAAGAAGAGCGCGAAGGCGGAGGCGACCGAGCCGTTCGCGGCCGTGGTCGACGGCAAGAAGAAGATCGACGGCGGCGGGTTCGCCTTCCGGCCCACCGACACGGAGCTGCGCGACGCCTTCAATCTCGAGATCCACAAGATGAAGAAGAGCGGCGAACTCTTCCGCATTCTGCGGCCGTTCGGCTTCACCGAGAACGAGATGACCGAGCTCACTGCCAAGGAGCTGTGCCGATGACAGCCGGACTCTGGCAGACCTGGGTGCTCCCGGGTATCTGGATAACCGTCCAACTGCTGGTGTACAGCGCGGCGCTGGCCGCCGCGGTCGCCTTCACGGTCGGTATCGCCCGCACCCACCGCTCGCGCTTCGTCCGCTTCCTCGCGGGCTTCTACACCGAGATCTTCCGCGGCACATCGGCGCTGGTGCTGATGTTCTGGCTGTTCTTCGTGCTGCCGCCGCTGCTCGGCTGGCAACTGGTCCCGATGTGGGCCGCGGTGCTCGCGCTCGGCCTCTCCTACGGTGCGTACGGCGCCGAGATCGTGCGTGGCGCGCTGAACTCGGTGACTCCCGCGCAGCGCGAGGCGGGGGTCGCGCTCAGCTTCACACCCTGGCAGCGGATGCGGCTGATCCTGCTGCCGCAGGCGGTGCCGGAGATGATCCCGCCGTTCTGCAATCTGCTGATCGAGCTGCTCAAGGGCACGGCGCTGGTGTCGCTGCTCGGCGTGGGTGATGTCTCCTTCGCCGCGTACCTGGTGCGCCTGGCCACGCAGGAGAGCGCGCAGATCTACACCATCAGCCTGGTGATCTACTTCGTGCTCGCGTTCGTCGTGACGCGCTCCATGAAGGCGCTGGAGAAGAAGACCAAGCGGAACATCGGCATCGCGGTTCCCGGAAGCGGCCCCGGTGCGTGGTTCGCCAGGCGAGCCGTCACCACTACCACCTCCGGAGGTGGTTCGAAGTGACCTGGGACTGGTCCGCGGTCGCGGACTTCATGCCGCGCTTCTGGGACGGCGTGCTCGTCACGCTGCAGATCCTGGTGCTCGGCTCGCTGATCTCCTTCACGCTCGGCCTGGTCTGGGCGATCGGATTCAGGGCGCCGACCCGTTTCGTACGGTGGCCGGTGAACGTCGTCACGGAGTTCATCCGCACCACACCCCTGCTGGTGCAGCTCTTCTTCCTCTACTTCGTACTGCCGGAGTGGGGCGTGCAGTTCTCGGCGCTGACCACCGGCACGATCGCGATCGGGCTGCACTACTCGACGTACACCGCACAGGTCTACCGGGCCGGTATCGAAGCCGTGCCGGCCGGTCAGTGGGAGGCGGCGAAGGCGCTGAGCCTGCCCGCCCACCGCACCTGGTTCGCGGTGATCCTGCCGCAGGCGGTCCGGCGCATCACTCCGGCCCTCGGCAACTACGTCATCGCGATGCTGAAGGACACACCGCTTCTCGCCGCGATCGGCGTACTGGAGATGCTGCAGCAGTCCCGGCTGGAGAGCGCCGCGACGTTCCAGTACACCGAGCCGCTGACCGTGATCGGCATCGCCTTCATCCTCATCGCCTACCCGGCTTCTCTTCTCGTACGAGCCCTGGAGCGCCGCCTTGTCTCCTGACAGCACCCCCGACACCACCACCCTCGACACCACGACCCCCGGCACGTCCGGTGAGCTGATCCGCTTCGAGAATGTGACGAAGAGCTTCGGCGACAACACCGTGCTGGACGACCTCTGTTTCTCGGTGAAGCCCGGGAAACACGTCACGCTGATCGGCCCGTCCGGCTCCGGCAAAACCACGATCCTGCGGCTGCTGATGACTCTGGAGTCGCCCGACCGGGGCACGATCCAGGTAAATGGGCAGCGCCTGTTTCCGGCCGCCGCGAAGGAACGCCGCGAGGCACGCAAGCAGATCGGCATGGTTTTCCAGCAGTTCAATCTTTTCCCGAACATGACCGCCCTGCGGAACATCACCGAGGCTCCGGTGCGGGTGCTCGGCATGTCCAAGGACGAGGCGGAGGAGCGCGCCAAGGGGCTGCTGGACCTGGTGGGTCTCGGCGACCGCTGCGACGCGAAGCCGACGCAGTTGTCGGGCGGCCAGCAGCAGCGGGTGGCGATCGCCCGGGCGCTGGCGATGCGGCCGCAGGTGCTGCTCCTTGACGAGGTCACGTCGGCGCTCGACCCTGAACTGGTCGCCGGTGTGCTGGACGTGCTGCGGGACATCGCCCGCTCCACCGACATCACGATGCTCTGCGTCACGCACGAGATGAACTTCGCCCGCGACATCTCGGATGAGGTGCTGATGTTCGACTCCGGCAAGGTCATCGAGTCCGGATCGCCGGAGAAAATCTTTTCCGAACCGGAGCACGAACGTACTCGCGAGTTTCTCGGTGCGGTGCTCTGACCACTTACTCCTACCGATAAGTGTGACCCTGGCATATGCCAAGCGAGTGCGCCCCAGCGTATGAGGCTGGGGCGCACCATCATTCTCGCCAACAGCAGCCCTCTAAACGGCTCTTGGCCGCTATCGTGGTAGGGAAACTTGCGGTCACAACCTGCTAGGGGGAAACCGTGGCGCTGAAGCCCGAGCCGACCGCGCCGTTCCATTCAATACAGTATGTCCTGCGCGTGCTGGAAACGATCTCCAAGCACGGTGGCGGTGTCACCGATGTCCAGGTCGCGCGCGAGACAGGTCTGCCGACCGGCCACCTGGCCCCCATGCTGGCGATGCTGCGCCGCGAGGGCTATGTGGAACAGGTCGCGGACGGCGCCTATGTGATCGGCGACTCACTGATCCTGTTGGGCTCCGGGGTCACCCGTCAGCAGGCACTTCAGGCGAAACTGCAGGAGACCCTCGCCGAGCTGCGCGACTCGGTCGGCGCGGCGGTCTACATCAGCCGGTACATAGACGGCGAGGTGAAGATCACCCAGTTCGCCGACAGTCCTCGTACGCCGAAGGTCAACGAGTGGGTGGACTTCCGCTCGGCGGCCCATGCGAGCGCCGTCGGCAAATGCCTGCTGACCCAGCTCGACCAGAACGGCCGCCGCGACCACCTGTCGCGCCACAAGATCGCCCGCCTCACCTCGCGGACGATCACCAGCGAGAAGCTGCTCTTCTCCAAACTGGACAGCCAGCCCCCGACGGTCCCGATGCTGGACCTCCAGGAGTACGCGGTGGGCACGGTCTGCGCGGCGGTTCCACTGACGGCGGGCTCGGCAGTGGGCTGCCTGGCACTGTCCCTCCCGATCGAGCACGCGCACCGGCTGCGCTCGGCGGCGGACACGCTGAACCGCAAGGCGGCGCCGGTGGTGCTGTCGCTGGCGATCTAGGTCGGACGCCGCCAGGTGTCCGAAGCACCCCTCGGGACCAGGTAGTATTACCGAGTCATCAGCCGCCGCGCGGCTGGTGCCAGTAAGCGCCGCTAGCTCAGTTGGTTAGAGCAGCTGACTCTTAATCAGCGGGTCCGGGGTTCGAGTCCCTGGCGGCGCACAACTGATCATCTGGGGCTTCTCGGTCATCCGAGAAGCCCCAGATGCGTTTCCGGACCGGAACCCACATCGTTCAGGGCGTGAGCAGACCCGCCCTGCCGTGGTGCCCGTACCGGGCCAGCAGCGTCGTCCTGTCCGCCTCCGTCAGCCGGCGGTAGCCGCTCCTGCCCGGCTCCGCCCACCACACCTCGCCGCTGGCCTCACCGCTGGCCTCACCGCTGGCCTCGTCGCCGCCCTCGCCGCCGCCGAAGCCCTCGCGCCGCAGCGCCACGCGGTGGATCTTGTTCGTCGCGGTCACCGGCAGCTGCCGCAGCACCCTCACGAAGCGCGGCGCCATCTTCGTACCCAAGTCCGGCTGCGACGCCAGGAAGTCCCCGAATCCCACCGGATCGAACGAGACACCGTCCCGCAACGCGACCGCCGCCATCACCTGATCGCCCGCCACCGGGTCCGGCACCGCGTAGACCGCCACCCCCGCCGCGTCCGGCCACCGGGCCAGGATGTTCTCGATCATCGCGGCGGCGAGGTTCTCGCTGTCCACCCGCAACCGGTCGTCCGTGCGTCCCGCGAAGTACAGGAAGCCGTCCGCGTCGCGGAAGAAGAGGTCGCCCGTCCAGTACCAGCCGCCGCGGGTCCGGGCCGCGTCCGCCTCCGGGTGGTGCCAGTAGCCCTCGAACGGGCTCGGCCCCCGGTTCACCAGCTCCCCTATCGCATCCGCCCCGTTCAGCAGCCGTCCACCCGCGTCCAGTACCGCGGCCGCCCGCTCCTTCCCCGTGTCGGGGTCGACCACCGCCAGGTCGTCCCCCGGGCTCGCCCTGCCGATAGCGCCGGCCGGGGTGTCGGGGGTGCGCTGGATCGCCGCGCCGCCCTCGGAGGAGCCGTAGCCTTCCACCAGCCGCACCCCGAAGCGCGCCTCGAAGCGCGCCGCGTCCACCGCGCCGGCCTCGGTGCCGAAGCCGAGCCGCAGCCTGTGCTCGCGGTCGTCGTCCCGTTCGGGCGTGGCCAGCAGGTACTGCACCGCCCGCCCCACGTAAGTGAAATAGGTCGCACGATACGTCCGTACGTCGTCGAGGAAACCGGACGCCGAGAAGCGGCGGCGCAGCGCGACCCCCGCTCCGCCCGCGAGCGCCGGCGCCCAGTCCGCGATCACCGCGTTGCCGTGGAACATCGGCATGCAGATGTAGTGGACGTCGTCCTCGCGCACGCCGAAGTGCCGCACCAGCGACGCGCCCGCCGCCGCCACCCGGCCCTGGGTGCAGATCGCGGCCTTGGGCGCGCCCGTCGACCCGGAGGTGAAGTAGAGCAGCAGCCGACTGCCGGGCCCGACAGGACCGAGCGTGGCGTCGCCGGGTTCCGCGGCGGCGTACGGGGCGAGCAGCTCGGCGTAGGCGGCGTTGTCGGGATCGGTCACCAGCACCCGGACCCCCGGCAGGCCGAGCCCGTCGAGGAGGGGAAGGTGGGCGCGTTCGGTGACCAGCACCCGGCAGTCGGTGTGCAGGATGTCGCGGGCCAGTTCGGGCCCGCGCCGGGTCGGGTTGATGCCCGCCACGGCGGCCCCGGCCAGGGCCGCCGCACTGAGCCACAGGGGAAACTCCGGGGTGTTGTCGAGCAGTACCCCGAGGTGCGGCTCGGCTCCGCGCGGCAGGAGATCCACGAGGAGCGCGGCCCGTGCGGCGGCGCCCGCGGCGACCTGGTGGTGGCTGAGTGCGAAGTCCTGGCCGCTCAGCCCCACCCGGTGGTCGCCCCATTGGCGCTGTACGAGCTCCGCGAGAGTGCCTGCTTCCGCGTTCCTCATGGCGCCGCACGGTAACTGACTATCCGTCAGAACTGAACATCCGAGCAGGCGTAGAAGGCGTTGCCGGTGTCGTGCACCGTCCACACCGCGAGGATCAGATGCCGGCCGGACTTCGACGGCAGCGTCCCGGAGTGGCTGAGCGTGGACGGCGGGCGCTGGCCGTTGTACGGGATGGTCAGGAACGGCTGCGACTCGAGCGAGGCACGGGTGAGCTTCTGGCTCGGATTCCAGCCGTTCCTGGTGATGTAGTACTTGAAGTCGGTCGTCGCGTGCATGGCGGTGAACTGCCACCGGAAGGTGTAGTTCTGCCCCGAGGAGACCTTGGTGGTGGGCCAGGTGCCGCCGCGCGGGTCGTCGAGCTGCGCGAAGCGGCTGTTGCCACCGGCGCAGATCGTTCCGTCGGCCGGACCCGCCGCGGGGAAGCCCTTGGGGCCTTCGACGCTCTGGGGTTCGTAGATGATCTCGCCACAGTTGGCGACCGTGCGGTTGGCGCAGAGTTTCTGGCGGCTGATGGGCGAGTCGGTGTAGCCATGGCTGCTGGCGCTGCCGGTCGCGAGCATGGTGGTGCCCGCCACTACGAGGCCGACCACGCCCGCGCATATCTTCTTGCGCATGCTTCGCTCCAGGAGAACGTGGGGGAGTTCTGTGGGCCGTGCTGCACGCGTGCGGTGGTACACATTCCGGTTTCCGGTCTAGACCAAGTCCCAGAGTATTAACAGAACTTGAACATGTCCAGACCAATCACGCACCTTCCGCGGGCCCCGAACCCCCTTGGTAGAAGGCGACGGTGAGGTCCTTCACCAGAGCCTTGCGCTCGTGGTCACCGAGCGCGACGAGCCCACGCTCGGTGAGCCGGTTCACCGCGTCGTCCACCGCCTTCACCACCGAAGTCAGCTCGCTGTCCCGGTGCTTGGCGTCGATCGCGGCGATCCGTCGGCGCTGCATCGCGACCGCCACCTCCGGCGCGTACTCGATCCCCGTCGGCTGCGCCGAGAAGAGCTCGATCCCCACCGGAGCGCACTCCGCCGACAGCAGACGCGTCAACGCGTCGCCGACCGCCTCGGCATCGCGCAGGGTGGGCGCGTCCTCGTGGAAGGCATCGGCCGGCAGCTGCGAGAGCACCCGCGCCATCGCCGCCTCGACCTGCTCGCTCAGATAGTTCTCGTGGTTCTCGACGCCGAGCGCCGCCCGCGCGGTGTCCTTGACCCGCCACACCACGAGCACCACGACGCGCAGAGCCGTGCCGTCCGCGTCGACCGCCGGCATCGGTTCGCTGCGCCAGTGCCGCAGCCGTACGTCGACCCCGCGGCGCAGCAGCAACGGATTGACCCACACCAGCCCCGTACGCCGCACACTCCCCTGGTAGTCGCCGAAGATCGTCAGCACCCAGGCGTGTCCGACCCGGCCGCATCCCAGCCCGCCGAAGGCGAAGAGCACCAGCACCACGCCCAGCGTGAGCAGGCACCACAGCCCGATCCCGATGCCGTTGAAGGGATACGAGGGCAGCCCCAGCAGCCTCGTCACCCTGCCCGGCAGCGCTCCGACCCCCCACAGCAACGCGCCGATCCCGGCCAGCGCGCACAGCCCGGCGACCACCCCGGTCCAGCCGGGCAGCGCGGGCGCGGCCCGCTCGACCAGGTCCGGATCGACGGGCGGCGCGGGCCGCGGTGGGACCACAGCGGACCGCGGAACCGCGGTTCTGCGGCCGACCTTCGGCTGCTCGCCGGTGCCGTGCCGCCATCCGACGACGGCGGACCGCGGGGCGAGCGGCAGGGAGTCGTCTTCGCGGAAGAGGAGATGCACCGGGATCTCGGTGGTGACCTCCTGGGCGATGACCGGGGTGTGCCGCGGGCTGTCGGACGGCACGGTGCCGTCCGGCTCCGGGGTCGTGGTGTTCATGACTGCCACCTCCACTGGTCGTTCCGTACTGCCGTCGCCGTGCCGGTCAGCTCCACCGCGCAGCTCTGCCGGTCAGCTATGCCGGTCGGCTCCGTCGGCCGACTGCGCCGGACAGTCGCGCCGTCAGGCGAAGAGCCGCCGCCAGGTCTCGGGGCCCGGGAAGCCGTCGGCAGCGGCGCCGCGCCAGCCCTGGGCCTGCTGGAACGCCTCGACATTGCGCCGGTCCGCCTCGCTCCATGCCGGTCCGGGCCCCGATGCGTAGTGCTTGCCGTAGCCGCGCTTCACCAGCTGCCGGCCGAGCTGGGTGACGTAACTACTGGACCGGCCGGGAAGGAAGTAGCCGCGCCCCGGGTAGGCGGGCGCGACCGCGCTCTTACCTCCGGGCCCGCTCGCCCCGCCGATGATGTTCCGGCCCTTCTTGGTCACCAGCAGCCGCCAGGTGCCCGGCCCCGGCATCCCGTCCGCTTCCGCGCCCTGCCAGCCCTGGGAGAGCTGGAACGCCCGCGTGGCCAGCCGGTCCATGTCGTCCCAGCGCGGTTCGGGTCCCTGAGGGTAGAAGTGCTGTCCGCCGCGGGTGGAGAGCAGCTCGGCGAGCCGCGTGACGTACTTGTTGTTCGCACCGGGTCCGAAGGCCGTCCTCCCCGGATAGGCGTCCGTCCCGGGGTTGGCGCCCGTGCCGGGGTTGGCGCCCGTCCCAGGATTGTTGGCTGTCCCGGGTTTGGCGCCCGTCCCCGGAACGGTGGCGACGGACGGCACTTGCACCGCGGCGCCGGTGACGCCCTTGTAGCGGTAGGGCAGGTACTTGCTGGAGTTGGTCCAGTACGCCATGGGCGTGGCCTGCCTACGGGTCTGCGGCTTCACCTGCTCGTACGCGATGTAGGAGGTGTGCGTGTAGTCGGTCCAGCCGCCGAAGAGCACGACATGCGAGCCCCGGGTCGGATTGTCCGGGTTGTGGAAGAGCAGAATGTCGCCGGGCTGCAGCTCCTCGCGCGTGATCAGGGTGGCGTACTCGGCGAGGCTCCCCGTCCACTCGTTGCCTGCCAGACCCCATGCCATCGAGACATAGCCCGAGCAGTCCTGGCGGTATCCGTCGGTCCAGTACAGCTCCATGCTGTACGGGACCCCCGCGCTCACCCATTTCTTGGCCCGGTTGATGATCTCGGCCCGGGTCGTCTTGCGCAGTTGCGCGGCGGCCGTGGCCGACTTGCCCGTGGGTCCGTGCAGCGGTCCGCTGCGGCCCTGCTCGGTCACGGGCACCGGGTCGGCGGTGGCTTGCGCGTCGACGGCCTCGCCCGGCCGCGCGGTACCGGCAGCCGCGGGGCCGACGGCGTCCGCCACTCCTGCTCCACCGCTGCCGAGCACCACGCCCGCCGTGGCGAGCACGGCCAGCGCCCGGCGTAAGCCGTGCGCGTTCGGGTGGCCTCCGGACGCGAGGATGCGGCGCTGCTGGGCACAGCCCGCGCAGCCGCAGTCGGCCGCGGGCTCGTACTCCTCGAACACCGGCACGGTCATACGGACCCTCCGCACTCATCAAGTTCTTTTGGCTCTGACGCACGGGTGCCGGCGTCCACTGCCGGCGCCCCCTGTCAGCCGCCAACTGTCCCGTCTCATCGCATTTTGACGGAATGAAGGTAATAAAAGACGATTCGACAGGCCGGAATGATCAGAGAATGGTCATCAGCACCCGCGGCTGTCGGGTAGAGTTCTCCAGGTCAGCAGGCGCCGCTAGCTCAGTTGGTTAGAGCAGCTGACTCTTAATCAGCGGGTCCGGGGTTCGAGTCCCTGGCGGCGCACGCAGAACTGAGGCCCCCTCACCACACATGAGGGGGCTTTGGTCGTACATACAGACGTTTTCAGCCACTCCAGCCCCGGCGCGATCTTCTCGCAAGAGGGCCTCAAATCGCACATATAGCCGATTAACGCCCCGTTTCACCCTTGCGATCATGACGGGGGGTCGTAGACCCTGTCCTGGAGCCAATACCCTCAATGGGGCATCCTTTTAGCACAGTTGGGCGTATTTGGAGGGGATAATCCCGTTGCAGGGACACGGGATAGGGGTCCCGTTCACAGATCGAACACGCTACGGGCATCATGCAACCAGCAGGTGACCGTTTCGTGTCTGTAGTGACGGTGGCCCGCCACTGATGCGTCCAGGACTCATGGTCAAGGGGGACCGGCGGTCAGGACGAAACGACCGACCACAGCTCACGCAGCCAGCTTGCGTGCGGGGGGATGACTCATGACGTCGACGCCAGACGGCGCCCGGCAGCCCAACGACCCTTCCCGGACGACTCAGCTCCGGATACCGGCGCATCTGCGCACCGCCGGGCAACGGCTGCGCCCCAAGAAGGCACTGCCGCGGTACGACTACGAGCACTACAGCAGGCTCGCCGGACCCCTGACCCAGCCCGACCCGGCCAAGCCGTACACCGTGCAGTACCGCTCGCTGCTCTCGCAGGAGCCGCACCGCATCCGGGCCGCCCTGCTGCTCGGCGCCGCGCCGCTGGTCTCGCTGGGCCTGTTCGCCTGGCTGATGCAGCCCCAGCACTGGACCGAGCGCGACCCGAACCTCAAGAACGACACGCTGCTCATCCTCGACGTCGTCATGCTCGTCTCGATCGGTCTGATCGAGCTCTTCCGCACGATGAACGTCCTGTCGAACGCGCACGCCACGCTGGTGGCCCGCGACCCGGTCCCCGTGGTGCCCGAGACCGGCACCAAGGTCGCCTTCCTCACCTCCTTCGTACCGGGCAAGGAGCCCCTGGAGATGGTGACGAAGACGCTCGAGGCGGCCGTGCGGATCCGGCACCGCGGGCTGATGCACGTCTGGCTGCTCGACGAGGGCGACGACCCCGCCGTCAAGGAGGTCTGCGCGCGGCTCGGCGTCCACCACTTCTCCCGCAAGGGCGTTGCGCACTGGAACCAGGCCAAGGGACCGCACCGGGCCAAGACCAAGCACGGCAACTACAACGCCTGGCTCGAGGCGCACGGCGGCAACTACGACTTCTTCGCCTCCGTCGACACCGACCACATCCCGCTGCCCAACTACCTGGAGCGGATGCTCGGCTACTTCCGCGACCCGGACGTCGGCTTCGTCATCGGCCCGCAGGTGTACGGCAATTACGACACCTTCGTCACCAAGGCCGCCGAGTCGCAGCAGTTCCTGTTCCACGCCCTGATCCAGCGCGCGGGCAACCGCTACGGCGCGCCCATGTTCGTCGGCACCTCCAACGCCGTACGCATCAAGGCGCTCAAGCAGATCGGCGGCCTGTACGACTCGATCACCGAGGACATGGCCACCGGCTTCGAGATGCACCGCGCCAGCAACCCGGACACCGGGAACAAGTGGCGTTCGGTCTACACCCCGGACGTGCTGGCCGTCGGCGAGGGGCCCACGGCCTGGACCGACTTCTTCACCCAGCAGCTGCGCTGGTCGCGGGGCACATACGAAACGATCATGAAGCAGTACTGGAAGGGCTTCTACTCCCTGCCGCCGGGCAAGCTCTTCAACTACACGATGATGATCATCTTCTACCCGATGTCGGCCCTCAACTGGATCCTGGCGGCGCTGAGCTGTGCGCTGTTCCTGGGCATGGGCGCCTCCGGTGTGCAGATCGACCCGACGATCTGGATGATGCTGTACGGCAACGCCTCGGCGCTCCAGATCGGCCTCTACATCTGGAACCGCCGCCACAACGTCTCGCCGCACGAGCCCGAGGGCTCCGGCGGACTCGCGGGCATGGTGATGTCCGCGCTCTCCGCGCCGATCTACGCCCGCTCACTGATGGACGCCGTACTGCGCCGCAAGAGCAAGTTCGTCGTGACCCCCAAGGGCGACTCGTCCAGCCCGGACACCCTCTTCGGCACGTTCCGGATCCACCTCTTCTTCATCCTCGTCTTCGGCGGATCGCTCGGCTCGTCCTTCTACTTCGGGCACGACCATCCGGCGATGATCACCTGGGCCACGCTGGCCCTGCTGATCACCGCGGCCCCCATCTTTGCCTGGCGGCACGGCATCCGCGAGGAGAAGAAGAAGCGCAGAAGGCGGCACGGCGGCGGACAGCCGCCCGCCGCCACCTCGGAGGCCCATGTGCCGCAGCAGCGGCCGCAGCCTGCCATCACCGACCAGACCATACAGATCGCCCTTGGGGGACGTAAGAAATGAGCACGATGCCCGTGCGGCCGAACCACCGCAAGAACCGCGCCCGTCGTGTGGCGATAAGCGCGGCGGTGGTCGTCGTGGTGGCCGGGTTCAACGGGCCGGCGATGTGGCGCTTCGGCTCGGAGCAGTACCACGACTACAAGATCAACAAGCCGGAGTACAAGGCAGCCAACGGCCACTGGGACTTTCTGGACGTCCCCGCCGAGTACAAGATCAATACGATTCACGCCGCGCTGCTGCACACCGGCAAGGTGCTGCTGATAGCGGGCTCCGGCAACAACCAGAAGAACTTCGACGCGAAGAAGTTCGAGTCGGTGCTGTGGGATCCGAAGACCAACGACTTCAAGATGATCCCCACGCCCAAGGACATGTTCTGCGCCGGGCACACCCAGCTGCCCGACGGAAAGCTGCTGGTCGCGGGCGGCACCAAGCGGTACGAGAAGCTCCAGGGCGACGCCACCAAGGCAGGCGGCCTGATGGTCGTCCACAACGAGGACCCGGACGAGCCCAAGACCCTGCCCGCCGGGACGAAGTTCACCGGCAAGCAGGGCGGCAAGACCTTCGTCTCCAAGGACCCGGTCCTGGTGGAGAAAGCGAAGAAGGTCTTCGACAAGAAGACCGGCAAGTTCCTGCGCAACGACCCCGGGCTCGGCCGTATCTATGTCGAGGCCGAGGAGTCCGGGAAGGAATACGAGACCGGCACCGAGGACAACTACCGGGTGCAGGGCCTCAACGGCGCGGACGCCCGCAATGTCTACGGCATCGCGCAGAAGCTCGCGCTCGACAAGAAGGACTTCCAGGGCATCAAGGAGGCCTACGAGTTCGATCCGGTGGCGGAGAAGTACATCACCGTCGACCCGATGAACGAGGCCCGCTGGTACCCGACACTGACCACGCTCAAGGACGGCAAGGTCCTCTCGCTCTCCGGTCTCGACGAGATCGGGCAGATCGTCCCCGGCAAGGACGAGATCTACGACCCGAAGACCAAGACCTGGAAGTACACCGGGATCATCCGGAAGTTCCCCACCTACCCGGCGATCTTCCTGATGGACAACGGCAAGCTCTTCTACTCCGGCTCGAACGCCGGGTACGGGCCCGCCAACGTCGGCCGTGTTCCGGGCGTCTGGGATCTGAAGACGAACAAGTTCGACAAGATCCCGGGCCTCAGCGACCCGGACAGGATGGAGACCTCGGCGACCGTCATGCTGCCGCCCGCCCAGGACCAGCGGTTCATGGTCATCGGCGGTGGCGGGGTCGGCGAGTCCGAGAAGGCCAGTGAGAAGTCCCGGCTGGTCGACCTCAAGGCCGCGAACCCCCGCTTCAAGGACGGCGCTTCGCTGGAGAAGGGCACCCGCTACCCGAGTGCCTCGCTGCTGCCCGACGACTCGGTCCTGGTCACCGGCGGCTCCGCGGACTACCGCGGGCGCGGCGGCTCCAATGTCCTCCAGGCGCGTACGTACGACCCGAAGACGGGCACGTACAAGCGGGTCGCCGACCCCGCGGTGGGGCGCAACTACCACTCCGGCTCGGTGCTGCTCCCCGACGGCCGCGTCATGATCTTCGGTTCGGACTCGCTCTTCGCGGACAAGGCCAACACCAAGCCGGGCGTCTTCGAGCAGCGCATCGAGATCTACACCCCGCCGTACCTCTACCGGGACTCCAAGCCCGAGGTGAGCGGCGGGCCGAAGGCCATCAAGCGCGGGGACACCGGCACGTTCAAGGTCAAGAACGCCGCGTCCGTCAAGACGGCGAAGCTGCTGCGGCCGAGCGCCGTCACGCATGTCACCGACACCGACCAGCGCTCGATCGCGCTGGACATGAAGAAGACGGCGGACGGAATCCAGGTCACCGTGCCGAAGAACCGGGCGCTGGTGCCGTCCGGCTGGTACATGCTCTTCGTGACGGACGACAAGGGCACGCCGTCCGAGGGCGTGTGGGTCGAGGTGCCGTAGGTCCACAGGTCCACAGGTCGGGGCCGTGGGGCCGTAGGCCCGCAGGTCCGTAGCGCTTGACCGTACGTGAGAGGGCCGGCAGCTTCCTCCGCTGCCGCCCCTCCCCCGTACCGCTACCGCGAAAGCTACTTGGTGCCGCGCGCCAGACCGAGCGCGTACTCCGGCCACCATTCGCCCGCCTTGGGCCCGCCCTTGCAGTCCCCGTCCGACTCACCGGGCCGCTTCACCCACAGATACGCGTCGACCAGCGGGTCACCGGTCCTGGCGGTGGGCTCCTCGCCGAGCGCGCGGCCCGGCGGATTGCACCAGTTCTCCTTCGGGTCGCCGCCGGTGTACGGGCCGTTGCCGTTGCGGCTGGTGTCGATGACGAAGTGCTTGCCGCCGACCTTCGCCGAGAGCTTCTTGCCGAAGTCCTTGCTCACCGCGGTCGGAAAGAAGTTGGAGACATTGACGGAGAAGCCGTCCGCCTTGTCGACGCCGGCCCGCTGGAGCGGCTCGAAGAGCGCGTCGGGCTGGGACCAGCCGGCGTTGCCCGCGTCCAGGTACACCTTTGTGTTCGGCTGCTTCTTCAGCCGCTCGACCGCGCCCTTGAGCAGGTCGAAGCGCTCCTCATGGAACTCCTGCGGCGTACAGCTGTCGACCAGGTGCAGCACCGCGTCCGGCTCCAGGATCACCGTGGCCCGCCGGTCGCCGATACCTCCCGCGACCTTGTCCACCCACGCCCGGTAGGCGTCGCCGTCGGCCGCGCCGCCCTTGGAGAACTGCCCGCAGTCGCGGTGCGGGATGTTGTAGAGGACCAGCAGCGCGTCCCGGTCGGCCTTGGCGGCCGCCTCGGTGAAGCCCTTTGTCTCGGCCTCCGGATTGTCCGGGCCGATCCACTCGCCGACCGGCTGATCCGCGATCTTCCTGATCAGCTCGGCGTTCTTGTCGTCGCCGTCCTTCCGGTAGGAGGCGACCTGCTTGGCGGCGTTCCCGTCGGGATTGACCCAGTACGGATCCTTCGCCTTGGGCTGCTGGCTCACCACCGGCTTCTTGTCCGTGTCCTTCTCCCCGTCGGACGAGCAGCCCGCCAGGAGCAGCACCGCCCCCGCCGCGGCCCCGCACAGCCGGGCACGCCCGGTGCAACTCCCGTACATCCACTCCCCCTTGGGTGCACTCACTCCCAGGCCGTCTCCAGGCGCCCCGTCCCGGACAAGACCGGTCGAATCCATCCTGACACAACCGCCGTGAGCGTCACGAGACCGGTTCTCTTCGTGGACATCCTGTGACCGGGTAGCGGGGATACGATGTGCCAGCTGTTCCGTCGCACTCCCTGGAGGAGGGTTTGGTCAGTGCTCGTATGACTGCACTGCTGGACGAGCTGGCGGTTCAGCGGACTGACGGACTCGACGCGTCCTTCGCGCGCCGGTGCACCGATGCCCTCGGCATCGACGGACTGGCGGTCACACTCTCCGGCGACGATTCCTTCGGCGAACTGGTGTGGGCGAGCGACCCGCTGAGCGCCCAGCTGGACGACCTCCAGTTCACCCTCGGTGAAGGACCCGGCATGGACGCGGTGGACGGCGGCGTGCTGATACTCGACGCCGATCTCCGGCTGGTCCCGCGCGCACGCTGGCCGGGTTTTCTCTCCAGCGCGGAAACACTGGGACTGCGCGCGGTCTTTGCCTTTCCCCTGCAGATCGGAGCCATTCAGGTGGGCGTACTCACCTGTCGGCGGTCCACGCCGGGACCGCTCGACGCGACCGCGTTGTCCGATGCCCTGGTGTTCGCGGACGCGCTGACCCTGACCCTGCTGGGAGACGTGGCACACGGATTCGCCGAGCATGCCTCGCTGCACCGTGCCGAAGTGCACCAGGCGACTGGGATGATCGCAGTACGGCTGGGTGTCACACCTGCCGTGGCGCTCGTACGACTGCGAGCGTACGCATACGCGACAGAACGCCCCATCGTGGATGTGGCGAGGGACATCGTGGCGCGGAAGCTTCGGCTTCCCGCCGATGGGGCGGAGCGGGACGGCGACGACACCGGCACCCGAAGCCCCGACGGAGGTGGGTGACAAGGATGGACAGCACCTTGCGCGAACAACGGATCGCCTCGGCTTTCGTGGAGCTCGCCGACACGCTCGTCGCCGACTTCGACGTGATCGAACTCCTGCACAGACTCTCGGGCCACTGCGTCGACCTGCTGGACGTCGAGGCCGCCGGACTGATGCTGGTGAACCAGCGCGGCCAGCTGCAGACCGCCGCGTCCTCCGACGAACGGTCCTGGCTGCTCGAGCTGTTGGAGCTCCAGCACAGGGAGGGGCCCTGCCTCGACACCTACGGCACCGGTACGGCAGTGCCGCCGATCTCGCTCGACAGCCGCGAAGCGAAGCTCCGCTGGCCGCAGTTCGCCGCACAGGCCCAGCAGTACGGCTTCGAGGCCACCTACGCCGTACCCCTGCGGCTGCGCGAGAACGTGATCGGCGCGCTGAATCTCTTTCTGACGAAACATCAGAAACAGCGGTCACAGGGGCAGGTGACACTGGCGCAGGCACTCGCGGACGCCGCCACGATCGGCATTCTGCAGCAGCGGACCATACAGCAGAGTGAACTCCTCGCCGAACAGCTGCAGTCGGCGCTCACCAACCGGATCCGGGTGGAGCAGGCCAAGGGCATGCTCGCGGAACGGTGGGGCGTCTCCGTGGACGAGGCGTTCGAGACACTGCGCCGGTTCGCACGGACGAAGCGGGAGCCGCTCTCCCGCCTTGCGCAGCAGATCGCCGACGGCTCACTGCCCTCCGAGGCGCTGCGGGAGGCCGCCGACGGGAACTGAGGGCGACGGCCTCGCGACAAAGCGTCATCCGCCCTCTAGGCCGGACCATCTCCCCGGCCTAAAGTGTGGGGCAACGGCCCCGGTCCCCGGCTCACGCGCAACCGGACCACACGGCCTCCTGTGCCGGCCCCCGGGCTTCTCCCGCAGCCCGGGCACCCGCGGTAGAGGACCGGCTCGGCCGGCGGCTCCGGGGGGAGCGCGTCGTCGGTCGAGCCAGGTTGCCGCCCTCCGCAGCTGCTTCACTTCTTGGCGACGCCGGTGAGATAGGCCGACACCACCACATTGGCGCTGTACGTGCGTGTCGCCCGGTCGAAGGTGCCGCCGCAGGTGATCAGCCGCAGCTCGGCGCGCCCGTCCTTGCGCGGCCCGTAGACCTTCCGCGGATCGAACCGGTCCCGGCCGAAGACCTGGACGTCATCGATGGTGAACTCGGCGACCGAGCCGTCGGTCCTGGTCACCCGCACCTTCTCGCCCGGCCTGGCGGCACTCAGACCGTAGAAGACGGCAGGTTTCGACTCGGTGTCGACATGGCCGACGAGCAGCGCGGCACCCACCGCGCCCGGCTGCGTACCGCTGCCGTACCAGCCGACCGTGCGCGGCATCGCGTACGGGGGCGGGTCCACGGCGCCCGTGGCATCCAGGCCGCGCGGGACCACCGCCGCGGTGATACCTATCGACGGTATGTCCACCTGGTGCGGTTTCGCCGGCTGGATCGGGTCGTGGGCGGGCGGCAGGGGGACGCCGAGCGGACGGCCGACCGCGGCCACATCGCCGGTGGTGGGGGCGGAGCTGCCGCCGGGGCTGTCGGCGACCTCGCGGCCCCACAGCCACAGCCCGAGCAGCAGTACCGCCCAGGCCACTCCGATGAGCAGTCGGCCGTTGCCCGCCGGACGTTCGGCGGTGGACATGTCAGTCAGCGTCCGTACGCCGGCGCCGCGAGGTGCGGGAGGCCACGGCGACCGCCGCCACGCCCGCGAGGACCAGGCCGATCACGGTGTGCGGGACTCCGGGGCCCGCGTTCTGCCGGTTCACGCTCGCGTCCCGGGCGGCGAGCTGCGCGGCGGCGCCACCGCCGCCCGCCCGTACCGGCGCGACGGGCGTCGGCTGCTGGGACGGCTGATTCGTCGGCTGCTGCGTCGACTGCGGGGTCGCCTGGTTCGTCGGCTGCTGGGCCGGCTGGTGCTGGACGACCTGGACGCGGCCCGAGGCGGAGTGGCCCTGGCCGTCGCAGGTGACGTTCACGTCGTACGCGCCGGGCTTCACGCCGGCTTTGACCATCGTGTTCCCGAACAGCAGGGTGTTCTGTCCGACCCGGCGCGACAGCTCGGCGTCCACGACGAAACCCTGCGACGCGACGGCTCCCGTCGTGCCCTTGCAGCCCGAGACACGGAGCTCCACCTTGCCGCCGGGTGCGGCGGAGGACGGGGCGACCGTGACCGTCACGGAATCGTCTGCGTATGCGGCGGTGGCGGCGGCGGGCGCCAGGACGAGTACGGTGGCCGCCCCGACGGCACGGAGAGCAATCAAACCTGAACGCATCGTGAACCTCCTGATACCGAAAAGATTCACTCGCGCCGGGCGTTTTCGCATCCGCAGGAGCGGCCCACTGCTCCGTATGGCCCTCTGACGTGCTCAGATGCGGTCGACGAGATCCGCGATCGAGTCGACCACCGTGGACGGCCGGAACGGGTACTTGTCCACGGTCTCGCGGTCCGTGAGCCCGGTCAGCACCAGAAACGTCTCCATACCCGCTTCCAGGCCGGCCAGCACGTCGGTGTCCATCCGGTCGCCGATCATGGCGCTGGTCTCGGAGTGCGCACCGATGGCATTCAGTCCGGTCCGCATCATCAGCGGGTTCGGCTTGCCCGCGAAGTACGGATCCCTGCCGGTCGCCTTGGTGATCAGCGCGGCGACGGCTCCGGTGGCGGGCAGCGGGCCCTCGGCGGAGGGGCCCGTCTCGTCGGGGTTGGTGCAGATGAACCGGGCCCCTCCGTTGATCAGCCGGATCGCCTTGGTGAGCGCCTCGAAGCTGTACGTACGGGTCTCGCCGAGCACCACATAGTCGGGTTCGTGGTCGGTCAGCACATAGCCGATGTCGTGCAGGCAGGTGGTCAGACCCGCCTCGCCGATGACGTACGCCGTGCCGCCGGGACGCTGGTCGTCCAGGAACTGCGCGGTGGCGAGCGCCGAGGTCCAGATGTTCTCCACGGGCACGTCCAGGCCCATCCGGGCGAGCCGTGCGTGCAGGTCGCGAGCGGTGTAGATGGAGTTGTTGGTCAGCACCAGGAACGGTGTCCCGGTCTCCCGCAGCCTCCTGATGAAGGCGTCGGCGCCGGGGATCGGCACGCCCTCGTGGATCAGGACGCCGTCCATGTCGGTGAGCCAGGATTCGATCGGCTTGCGCTCTGCCATCAGACTGGGACTCCTGCCGTACGCAGTTGTGCAGTGTGCTGTGCATGGGACGCCGGAGGCACGGCTCTGTGGCCCTCCGGCACCCCAGCCTAGTCAGGTAGTGCTGATCTTGACCCCGTCGATACCGGGTACCCGTTGTCAGCTGCCGGTCGCGGACTTCCAGGCGTCGACGTACGACGGAAGGTTCTTGTCGATGTCCCGCCAGTCGGGCTCGAAGATGTCGACACCGTCGATCAGCTTGGTGAGCTCGATGGCGTTGGCGTCGGTGGCCTTGACGTCCGTACGGGCGGAGAAGCCGAGAGGGGCTGCTCCAGCTTGGGGCCCGCGACGACCGTGCCGCGGCCCTGGCGGCCCAGCCGGCCCTCCAGGAGCAGTTCGCGCAGCGCCTGGCGCACGGTCTCGCGCGAGACCTCGTACCGCACGGCGAGATCGCGCTCCGTGGGCAGCAGTCCCCCTTCGCCCAACTCCTCGATCAGGAGGGAGACACGGGCCTTGACGGCGTAGTACTTGGGGATGCGTCCGTGCTCCGGGATGCCGGAGCGGACAGCGGCGCCGAGCGCCTGGTCGTTCGGGTAGTCCACCCGGGAATGCTCGCAGACGGATGTGAACGCTCAGCGCCGCCCGGCACGCAGCCGCCGGGAGGCCAGGACCAGCGCCCCGCTGCACAGCAGTACGGCACCGAGGGCGGCCCCGAGGCGGAGCAGAGAGCCGATGCCGGTCGTGGCGAGCTCGTCGAGGGTGACGGAGGCCCCGGAACCGTCGTCGTCCATAACGGCGAAGCGGTAGTCGCCGGACTCACCCACCCAGTCGCCGTCGTTGCCCTTCCGCTGCACGACCGCGGCGTTGACCGTGACCTGGTTGGGCGGGGTGTCGGGCGCGAGGGAGAGCCGGACCTTGACGGTGACCGACTTGCGGGCCGGGACGACGAAGCCGGGGAATCCACCGTCGAGGACGCCGACGACCTCGTCCTCGGCGGTCGTCTCGAGGGTGACGGGGCGCCAGAGGGCCGCGTTGTCGTCGTGGAACTCCAAGGTGATCCGCGCCGGGGTGAGACCGCGGTCGCGCCCACTGAAGATGATCACCGGGTGGATGCTGCGGCAGCTCTCGTCGGTGGTGTTGGCGAGGTCGACGGACCACTCCTGGAAGCCGCCGCCGGGGCGGTGGACGGTGGGGCCGCCGTGGATGCGGGTGTCGATGGGGAAGTCGGGGTCGGAGACCTTGCCGCAGGTGGGCTGCTGCTCTCCGGGCTTGTCGGCCGCGGGCTTGTCGGCCGCGGGCTTTCCGGCACCGGGTCCCGGCACCTGCGCGGCGGCGGTCCCGGGTGCCGCGGCCGACTGGGACACCGTGGCCGATTGAGGCGCCCCTGCTTGCTCAGGTGCCGCTGCCTGCTCAGGCGCCCCTGCTTGCTCGAGTGCCGCTGCCCGCTCAGGCGCCTCGGCAGGCTCGGCGAGCGTTTCGGCGGCGGCATGTGCGGTCACGGCGGCGGCCACCGCGGCCGAGCCGGTGAGCGCCGCGGGCGCGATCGTGGCTGCGGTGACTCCGACGGCGAGGGCATTGCGCAGTCGCATGGATGACCTTTGCTGCTCGGCTGCTCACGAACCGCCGGGGGATCACCCGGTCGTACTCCGAGACCCTGCCACGCGCGCGCGGTCGTACGCGGACGCCAGGGCCTGATGCGGCCGCACGGCCTCGCAATTTCGCCCTATCAGCCTATTTTCGGTGCGGCGGTGGACACTTCGGCGCGTCCGAAGACGGGCGCGAGGACCAGTTGCGCGGCGCCCTCCGCGACGACGTGTGCGCCGCCTTCGGCGAGGTCGACCGGGACGCGGACACGCTCGCCGACTCCCCGTACGAACGGCTCGGTGGCCGCGGCGACGACCCGGCCGCCGAGCAGCACCCGGTCGATGTCGAGCAGCTCGACAAGGTTCGCGGCGCCGGTGCCGAGGACGCGCGCGGCCAGGTCGAGATCGCCGCGGTCGACGGCCGCCAGGCAGAGCGCCTCGATACAGCCCCGCTTTCCGCACCCGCACTCGGGCCCGTCGAGCTGGATGACCTGATGCCCGAACTCCCCCGCGCCGGTGCGCGCGCCGCGGTAGAGAGCGCCGCCGAGCACGAGACCGGCGCCGAGTCCCGTACCCAGATGGAGATACGCGAAGGAGTCACCGGGCCCGCGCAGTGCGAGCCCGAGGGCGGCGGCATTGGTGTCCTTGTCAAGGACGACGGGCAACCCGAGCCGCGCGGCGAGCGCGTCACGGAGGGGAAACCCGTCCCACTGCGGAAACCCGGTGACGCGATGCGGAACACCGGTGGCGTGATCAAGCGGCCCGGGCATGGCCACGCCAACACCCAGCACGAGCGGCGGAACATCCCCGGGCCGGCGGGAGGCGACCGCGGGTGCTGCGGGTTCGCGCCCGGCAGTGGGTAGGGCGCCGGGCGTATCCGTGGCCCCGGCCCGCACGGCGGGCCCGGACCCGCGCGGGACGGCCGCAGGCGCCGCAGGCGCATGCTCGGCCGGGCCCACGGCCTGGGGCCCCGACCCCGTCGTTTCGCCCCGACGCGGCGAAGCCTGCGCCGCCGGCCCGGGGGGCTGGGCCGCCCCAAGTTTCGGGAAGGGGTGGGCGGCGGCCCCGGCCCCCGCCGACAGCGCCTCGACCTCCGTCGCCACCCGCTCCACGACCGCCTCCGCCCCCGCGCCCAGGTCCAGCGGCACCGTGCGGACCGCGACCGGAGCGCCCGCCAGGTCCAGCAGCACCACCGTCAGCTCGTCGCGGTCCAGGTGCAGCCCGACCGCGTGGCCCGCCGACGGGACCAGCCGCAGCACCGTGCCCGGTCTGCCGCCGGTCGACGCGCGGCGGCCCGCATCCACCGCCAGCCCCTCCTCGCGCAGCCGGGCCGTGATCTTGCTGACCGCCTGCGGGGTGAGCCCGGTGCGCTCGGCGAGCTCCATCCTGCTGATGCCGCTCTCACCCGCCGTACGCAGCAGGTCGAGCACCAGCGCCGCGTTATGACTGCGCAGCGCCAGCAGGTTCGCTCCCGCAGCTCCCGTAGCGCCCATAGCTCCCGTACTGCTCCTCACAGTCCTGTTCACGGACCCCATTGTCCCCTCCGCTTGCACTTTGGCAACACCGTTGCTTAAGTGGAATGCATGACTGGCACCGGCACCCGTACCCCCCTCCGCGTCGGACTCGTCGGCTACGGCCTGGCGGGCTCCGTCTTCCACGCCCCGCTGATCGCCGCGACCGAGGGTCTCGCCCTCGACACGATCGTCACCTCGAACCCGGAGCGGCGGGAGCAGGCCCGCGCCGAGTTCCCCGACGTACGCTTCGCGGCCTCGCCCGACGAGCTGTGGGAGCGGGCCGACGAGCTCGATCTGATCGTGATCGCCTCTCCCAACAAGACACATGTCCCGATCGCCACGGCCGCCCTCAAGGCCGGCCTCCCGGTCGTCGTCGACAAGCCCATCGCCGGCACCGCCGCCGAGGCGCGTGAACTCGCCGCCCTCGCCGAGGAGCGCGGTCTGCTGCTCTCCGTCTTCCAGAACCGCCGCTGGGACAACGACTTCCTCACTCTCAGGAAGCTGATCGCGGACGGCGAGCTCGGCGACGTACTGCGCTTCGAGTCGCGCTTCGAGCGCTGGCGCCCGCAGCTCAAGGGCGGCTGGCGCGAGTCGGGCGACCCGCAGGAGATCGGCGGTCTGCTGTACGACCTGGGCAGCCATGTCGTCGACCAGGCGCTGACCCTGTTCGGCCCGGTCGTGCGGGTGTACGCCGAGGCCGATGTCCGCCGCCCCGGCGCCGAAACCGACGACGACACGTTCATCGCGCTCACGCATGCGAACGGAGTCCGCTCCCATCTGCACGTCAGCGCCGTGACCGCGCAGCTCGGCCCGCGTTTCCGGGTGCTCGGCTCGACGGCGGGCTATGTGAAGTACGGCCTGGACCCGCAGGAGGCCGCCCTCCGCGAGGACAGGCGTCCCGACTCGGACGCGAGCTGGGGCGTCGAGCCCGAGTCGCTGTGGGGCCGCGTCGGCGCGGGCGAGTCCCCGCTGACCGGCGGCGGCCGCCCCGTCGAGACGGTTCCGGGCGACTACCCGGCGTACTACGCGGCCATCGCCACCGCCCTGCGCGAGGGCACGGCCCCGCCGGTCACCGCTCTTGAGGCGGCGGCCACGCTGGACGTCCTGGAGGCCGCGCGCCGCTCCGCCCGCGAGGGCATCACCGTGGAGGTCTCCGCATGACCGCCTCGCCCACCCCGTCCGCCTCGCCGATCCCCTCCGGCCCGGCCGCGCCCGCACCGCTCAGCGTCGACGAGCTCGTCGCCCAGGAGCACCGACTGACCCTGCGCCGGTTCACATACGAGGACGCCTGGATGCTCGGCAGCCTGCTCGTCGAGCTGGCCCGCGAGCGCCGGTCGCCGGTCGCGGTCGACATCCGGCGCGGAGCACAGCAACTCTTCCACTGCGCGCTGCCGGGCTCGAGCGCCGACAACGACGCATGGATCGACCGCAAGCGGCGGGTCGTCGAGCGGTACGGCCAGAGCTCGTTCCTGGTCGGCACCCGCCACCGCGCGAAGGGCACGACGTTCGAGGAGTCCTCGCGCCTCGACCCGGACGTGTACGCGGCCCACGGCGGCTCGTTCCCGATCACGGTCGAGGGCGTGGGCGTCATCGGCTCGGTCACGGTCTCGGGCCTGCCGCAGGCGGAGGACCACGCGATGGTGGTCGAGGCGCTGGAGCGTTTCATCGCGGCGTGAGGCGAGGGGGCAGGGGCCGCGGGGACACCCGTGGCCCCTGCCCCCGCGCCGTGGCGCGCGCAGACGATGCCCGGGCCACGCGGCGCGGGCGGACCCATCCCCCCAGCAGCCACCACAGGCAACGGCGACGCCGTCAAGCCGTGGTGAGGTGTCCCACACCCCGTCCGCCCAAGACCTGCGCAGACATCATGACATCGATGATGCGGTGATTGGGCTGAGGGTCGACGGTTGAGGGGCTGGGCGCCGGCGCGGTTGTCGCCGGAGGCGATCGTGGAGGCGGCAAGTGCGATCGCGTCGCGGGGCGGCCGGACGAGCTGACCGGACGCGCCCTGGGCGAGGGAGCTGGGGGTGGACTGTCCGCGGTATGGAGGCATTTCGCGGACAAGGACGCGCTGCTGCTGGCCGTCGGGGACCGGCTGCTGATGATGGCCGCCGTCCGCGGGTGCCGGACCGGCTGGAGCCGAGGCGGCGGCCGGAGGCACAGCATTGTGAAAATCCAGCGCCCGCCGGTGCTTGCCCTTGAGGAGACCGGTGGCACTGACGACCTCACGCACGGCCGTGATCAACCAGTTCGGCCGAGGCGAGCGAGCCGGCCGACGCCGGAAATAGGCCAGCAATGACGGATCACACGCCCTGTCGTGTAACCCAGCCCGCATGCGGCCTTCCACTGCAGCTCCTCGACCGTCTCGAAAATCGCCAGCCCGTGCAACACGTGAAGCGTGCCGGCAGCAGCCAGAATCTGCGGCGGCGTAGAAGGCCGCCCCATTGCCTGAAGGGATACATGTCCTCGGACGCAGTGCCGGGAACAGCTCGCCCTGGTGCTCGGCCAAGAACGCAAACACACCCGACCGTCTCTCCGCGCATTCCCCCATCACCGCATCAACAACTCTGGCCCCACCGCTGTTGCGGCGGGGCCAGAGCCCGACATCGTCATCAGTCTTCTAGGGCGACACCACTTCAGCCTCGGACGGACTTAGCGGAACGTCCAGGCAGACCATCTGACCTGCTTCGGAAAAGCCAAATACAGCCCTAGCGCTTCCAATGTTTTTCATGGGAGCGTGCAAGTTGAATTGAACTCTTATCCCGTTGGCGTACAGATGGACACTGGGTTCGTACCCGACCTCGGTAGCGCCGACCAGCAGAGGAACACCGGGCGTGTACTCGGGCATGGTCATTGAAACAGAGCGATCAACACGGACGCTGCCCCCTTCCACAAGAATGAACTCCAAGATCTCCCCATCGACAGGGGAAGTTTTGATCTCGACAGTCACCCCGCGTTCGGAAAGAACTACCGAATCAGGCTGGCTCAAGGTGGCCAAATACTTCGGCCATTGGAGCGTCAGCGGCACGTAGGGGTCCACAGAAACTTCCGGATCGGCAGGACTGTGGATCCCCTTCAGAACAAGCCCCACTGCCACTACACCCTTCTCGCGTGCTTCAGGACTGGATTTCCCGTCCCGCTCTTCGAAGGAACAATGATCAGTTCCCAACCCATGCTCATCACCTTGCGACCATACTGGAACCCATCGAAAGTCGCCGCGTCCACAGACCGCGCAAGGCTTGCGAGGAGATCTTCGGTCAAAAGATTCTTGGCGAAGCCCGAGCGCCGAATCTCCTCTTCGATGTGCTTTGTAGAATTCGGGTGAACCCAAACCTGACGTCCACCTGAGGTCGTCAGATTGAACGATTTCGGAAGGCTTGTGCCCGCGTAATTCCCTTGCGTGGCGGAAATTCTGGCAGCGACGGACTCAGTCGCCTGGGCACTCGTCGCGCCTGCTGCCCCAGCAGCTGGCATGCTGCCGCCAGCAGCTCCTCCCGTTGCGATGTCTGAGGCGGTAAGTGCGCAGCCGGCGGGGTTGGCTAGGCATACTGCTGTGATCTCCGGTCCGACCGCAGCGACCACTGGAGCCGCGACTACAGCGGCAAATACTCCGACAACAACACCGAGGACGACCTTCTGCCACGTCTCAAGCGGTGGTCGCTTGATCCAGTCGTCATCAATATTCGGATTGTAGTTTGGGTTGGTGCCCATTGCCCAGCCATGGAAGACGCGTTCCTTCTTTGGCTTTGGGCCAGCCTGGAGACTGGCATTGATGGCATAGCCCGACTTGCGGTTGTAAGACACATACGTGGTGAGGGTGTACGGCTGATCAGCGTAGGACACCTTCTTGGTGTTGGTTGCGCTCCAGCCCCAAGACCAGCTGCCGCCACCGTTGTAGGTCCAGGTCTCGTATTTGTTGTCACCGTCTTTGGTCTTGCCGACGACGCATGGGCCGGATCCGCCGCATGAGCCGTCGGGCCGGAGGCCAGTCGGGTCAGAGAGGGTGACGGGGGTGTTGTTGGCGTAGGCGTAGCCGTTGAGGGATTCATGGTCGCCGGGGGCGAGGACTGGGTCGACGCTGATGAAGCGGCCGGTCTCGGCGTCGTACTGGCGAGCGCCGATGTGTGTCAGCTGTGTGCCTGGGTCGTGGGTCTTCCCGAGGAATGCCTTGTCGTCAGGCCACGATTGGGGAGCGGTTCCGCGGGATTCGCCGAACGGTGCCGTGTAGCGGCGTGTGAGGGCCTGCGTCGTGGCGTCAACGGCGAGGGATGCCGTGTTGTGGTGGTCGGCCACCTTCCAGGACAGGCCCGCGTTTGTGCGGACGGCTGTGCCGTCGCCAGCTCCGTAGTAACGCTGGCCGGTGAATTTCTGTGTGCTGGGGTCGTAGTGGACTTCCTGGCCGCCGAGGTAGAGGACGGTCTCGGCGGGGCTGCTGCGGATGAGCAGGTCACCGCCTGCGCCGTAGAGGTACGTGGTTGTTTTGCCACCCTCGGTGAGGGTGGCAAGGCGGCCCTCAATGTCCCAGTCGAGGTCCTGGGGACCCTCGGGGCCCGGCCGGGTCTGGGTGTTTCCGCTTTCGTCGTACGTGTAGCTGCTGGTCTCGCCGGACGTGGTACGGCTGGTCAGCGTGTGCGGCTGACCCCCGCCATTGGCGGAAACGTTCGGGTAGGTGTAACTGGTCAGGGTGTCGCCGGACGTTTTGTGCTTGGTCTGTGTTTCACGCAGGCCGGATCCGGTGTAGGTCCAGCTGGTCCAGTACGGTGCGGGGCCGCCGAGCTTGTCGGCGGCTGGTTCTGCGGCGCATTTGCTGTCGGCGGGCGTCCAGGCGTGGCTCAGGCGACGATGCCCGTCGTAGGTGAAGCACTGGGCGTCGGAGGTGGCCTTGTCGATGACGGAGGTGACGTTGCCGCTGACGTCGTAGGTGTAGTCGACATCGCTGGTGTAGCCGGCGTTGGTGTCGTCGACGGTTCGCGAGTTGGCCAGGCGGCGTGTGCCGTCCTCATACCCGTTGAGGACCTGCATGTGCTTGGCGGTGGACGAGGTACCGAGCAGGGTCTCTTCGACGTCGCCGAGTGGGGAGTAGCCCACGGATCGGATGTAGTCGGTATCGCCACCTACCGCGGTGACCATGCCAAGGCCGTTGTGCGCGTAGGTGACGGTCTCTGCGGGCAGGCCGCCTGCCGCTGGTAGGCGGGTGCTCTGAGTGGTGCCGTCAGCGTTGAAGATCTGGTTCGTGGTGTACGTGCTGGGTGCGCCGGCGAGGACGAGGGGGTCGGTCGCCGCGAGCGTGGTCTTTGATTCGGTGGCGCGGTAGAGGCTGTCGTACTTGACTACCTGGCTCGAATAGACCTTGCTGCCGGTCTGCCCAAGGCCGCCGACGTAGCGGACGGCTGCGGCGGGCTTGCCCTTGCCATTGGAGACAGAGTCGTAGGTGAACTTGGTCAGCTGGTGGGCGTTGTCCTTGATGCCGTCCCAGGTTCCGGTCGTCCGACCGAGTACGTCGTAATCGAAGAGGATGGTCTTGTTGCGGACGTCAGTGATAGAGGCGATCTGGTCGGCGTCGTTGTAGGCCGTCGTGGTCTTGCCGGAGTCCGGGTCGGTCTTCTCTACCTGGCGGCCGCGTACGTCGTAGGTGTAGGTCCAGACCGACTGGTCTGGGCCGGTCATCGTGTTGACCTGGCCGGAGGGCCAGTACGTATAGGTGGTCTTGGTGTAGTTGTCGCCTTCTGGCTTGGGGCCTGCGTATTCACGGCGTTCGAGGGTCTGGCCCCTGCCGTTGGTGATGGTCAACGTGCCGGTTCCGCCAGCGGCGGCGGTAGTGGCGACCCGGTTGCCCAGGTGGGCGGTCTTGGTGCGCCACTTCTCCTGGTCGTAGATCCTGAAGATCGATTCGGTAGCGCGGCCGGCGCCGTCGAATACGGTCTCCGTGGATGCGGGGACGGAACCGGGCAGGGTGTTAACGAGCTGACCCTCGGGGGCATCGGCGTCGTGGACGTCGGTGTTCGTGATGGCCGGGAGGCCGCGGTCGTCGTAGAGGGTTTCGGCTATGACCCGGCCGCCGGAAGGCGAGGGGCCCTGCTTCTGCCGGGATCGCAGCAGTGAGTCGAAGATTTCGTAGCTGCTGTTGTAGGTCTTGCCGTCGGCCTTGAGGGTGCCGGTACGGACCCAGGACTCGTCCGTGTTGGAGACGCGGTACTCGTATTCGATACTTGCGGCGTCTGCCAGGGCACGGAGACGGTCAGGCTGCCAGACCTGCGCGACGCGGCCCAATGCGTCGAACGCGTACTCGGTGGTGCTGCCGTTGACGTCGACGCTCTTGCTGACCACGCCCCAGGCCGGATCGATCGTGCTCGTGACCGTGTAGCCCTTGGGATCGGTGACGACGTTGCCAGTCACCGGACCGTAGCCAGTGTCACTGGGGGTGTACTTCGTGGTGGTGGTGCGATTGAGGACGTCCGTGACGGAGGCGACGCGTCCGAGCGCGTCATAGGTGGTGGTGGCGACCGTCTGGTAGTCGGGCTTGCCTGAGGTGTAGCCCTTGACCCTGGCAGCGGATGTGGTGTTGCCCTTGATCGGGGCGGTTCCGACTGGCTGGTTGTCGTAGGCGGTGGTCGTGTCGGAGAGGGTGTCCTTGGGCAGCCCCGGGGTGGTGTCGCAGTCGACCGCGTAGGACTCCACTCGCGACGGGAGGTTGATCAGCCACGCTGCGGTGTTGGGAACGTAGGTGGTCTTAGTGCAGGATTCGTCGCCTGTGACCGCGTCGTCGCCGGCGTCGTCGACGGTGAGGGGGCTGCCGTAGGTGGTGTCGAACGTGGTGGTCGAGGATTTGCTCCGGTAGGAGCCGTCCGGCTGGCGTTCACGGGCGTGGACGGTGGCGGTGTTGACGAACCAGGCCTCGGTGGCACCCCAGGTGTAGGCGTGTGTGGCGGTGCGGTGGGACCAGGGGTCGTTGATGGTGGTGCCGACGACGTCATCGCCGTTGTACGTGGTGGTTTCGCGGAGGAAGCCGGCGTACTGGCGGGAGTCCTCGATGGCCTGTGGAGTCGGTTGTCTTCTCGTCGCGCGGGGTTCCGTCGTTCTCCTTCTCTCCGTCCAGACCGCGCATAAACAGGTCGGTCTTCTTGCTCCGCGGGCCGCTGGTGTCGCCGACGGTGGTGGTGACCTTGGCGTAGCCGCGCCACTGGGACCATGTTCGGTATTTGTCCTTGGTCAGGCCTTCATCGTCGTTGTAGCCCCAGCCTGCGCCTCGGTCGTTGACGCCGTAGCTGTTGTAGGTCTCGATGGTGCGGCCGGCGCCGGTCGGGTCGTCCTGGAAGACGGATTCGACGACGTACTTGTGGAACCAGTCGAGTGTGGGTTCGCCGCCATCGCTGGCCCAGTAGACGGGGTAGCAGCGCAGGTCGTTCCTGTCCTCCGAGGCGGGCATCAGGGTGCCGCGGATGCACTGCACGTCGGAGTAGTTGACGGTGATGACCGAGCCGGTCTCGGACTTGATGGTCCGCACACGCCACTTGATGAAGGGTGCGATGTCGTCGTTGGGGTGGTCGACACGGTTGGACTTCTGGATGCCGCCGAAGGTCACCTTGGGCAGCGCGATTGCAGTGCCTGCCTTGCCGGTGTTCTGAATGGACTCCAGCCACAGGGCCGGCTGGCTGACGTCACCGGCACTGGGGAAAGAATGTTCCAGGCGCCAGCCGTCTACGGAGCGGAAGTCGGCTTCGGTGCCGATTCCGGTGCCGGTGCCTTTCCAGACGGAGGTGGTGACGTCGGTGAGGCGCTTGCGGGTGAAGAAGGAGGGACTGACCTGCAGCGGGCATGCTTTGCCGTCGGCGCAGATCTGGTCGAAGGGTACGTCGGGCCAGTTCTTCTTGGTGGTTTCGGTCAGGCTGCTGCAGCCGTTGGTGACGATGCATCGTTCGGTGTAGGTGAAGGAGACGCGCTGGGATGCGGGCTTGCTGAAGAGGCTGGTGCCACGCTGGCCGTATTCGATGCGCTCGAGGTAGCCGCCGCGAATGTAGGGGGTGCTGGTGCCAGTGGTGGCGTTCTTGGCGTAGTTGTTGGTCTCCTTGGCGTACCAGTAGCTGCTGGCGTTGCCGTGCGCGTCCGCGACGTAGTCGAGGTTCCAGCGCCAAGCCTGAGTGCAGTATGAGCTGGCGAAGGTGGAGGCGTTGCAGGGCTCGCCCGGGTCGTCGCCGAAGACGGGGGCGGTCCAGACGGAGTTGGTGACGCGGTCGTCGGCGGCAGTGCCGTTGTCGCTCCATCCGGGCAGCTTGTGCTGGCCGAAGAAGTACTGCGTGCCGTCGCCGGTAGTGACCTTCCAGTACTCGCCGTTGGCGTCGCCGTTGCCCAAGGCCGTGTTCGTCAGGCGCTCGACTCGGGATGCGTCGTCGCCTTTGAGGCGCCAGTTAGTGGAGGCATTCTGGGACTTTTCGTCGGTTCGGCAGGCGGACGCCGTAGCACAGGCTTTGACGAGTTCGCTGGCCTTGCCGTTCAGGACGAGGGTGGCGTTGTCGTACTTCCAGCACAGATCGCCCTTGCCGGCTTGGCCGTCGTCCTTGCAGGAGCCGTACTTGCGCTCCACGTAGGACTCGGTGACGGAGAACCCTTCTCCGACGACCGAGGTCTGGTTGTTCTCCGAGGCGGTGCGTCCGTCGACGCTGCTGGAGTCGTAGCTGATGTTCAGGTGTGGTTCAGGTCCTGCGGTGGCCGGGGGCACTCGCAGCGGGTAGTTCCAGGTGAAGCTGCCGGTACTGCCCCCGCTGTCCCATGAGGCGGACTGCGACAGGCTGGTCGCGCTGAAGTCACCGCCAGCGGATTCGGCGCCTGCCGCGGCGGCGAATACCATCGCCCGTGCGCTGGGCTGCGTGCTGGCGGGGGCGGTGGAGACTTCGGCGGTGAGCTGTCGTTCCTCGGTGCTGTTGGTCGAGCGCAGGTCTTGCGGCTTGCGGCAGACCGGCTTGCTCGGCGTGGTCAGCACGCAAGCGGGGAGCTGGACGAGCTTGAGGCGGGCTCCGTAGGAGCCGCCGTAGGCGGAGGCGAACGAGGCGTAGTCGAGGGAGACCTGCAGCTTGCCCGCGTCGGTGGTCTGCCCGTTGGGGTGCAGGGTGAACAGGAGGCCATTGAGGCCGGCCTTCTGGGCCGCATCACGACCCAGCAGCTCCACCTTCGCCACGCTGGGTGACGGGCTGCCCTTGGCTGGCTTCGCCCGGACTGTCTTGTCGTTGCCCTTGCCCGCGGCAGCAAGGGTCTTGACCGTGATTGGGAGATCACCGGCCTTCACAGGCTTACCGCCCACAGAAGGCAAAGTGATGCTCGCGCTGGCAGCCTTGGGCCAGTGGGTGCTCTGCAGGCGCCTCAAAGTGTCGGCTTCGGCGGGCCGGGCCTTGTCCGCGGGAGCCTTGGACTTCTTCACCTTGAAGGGCAGAACCTTGTCGATTCTGTCCTTGGGCGGCTTGGGAAAGTCCTTACGGCCGGCCGCTGCTGCCGACGTTGTTGTGAAGTCGAAGCCTGTTGGTATGGCCACCTGCGGTAGACACACCAGCGCGACGACCAAGGCGCCACGCGCGATCCAGCGCCGAGCTCCCGCAGCGTGTCGGCCGCGGTTGGGGGGAATCACGATTCTTGAGTTCCTTGCCTGTCGGGCGAGCACCCTCTTCAAAGGGGCCGCGTCAAGAGGGCTGAGGAGAGCCCGGCCCGCACGGCGGCCGGGCTCCCATGAGTCAGCAAAAGAAGGCAGTGAGGTCTGAGGCTGCTACTGCTCGGCGTAGTACAGGTCGCCGACCGAGCCTTCGTCCATGGCACCCGCCCAGACACGGACGCCGGCTACCCAGCCAGGGAAGTAGTTCTGCGCCAGGCTGTCCTTCCACGTCCGGCCAATGTTGAGCTTGGCCGTCGCCTGCCAGGGCGTTTCAAAGACTTCGCCGTCTTCGTCGCTGAAGCGCTGCGCGTTGACGTAGAGGAACAGTGCGCCCTGGCGCATTTCGCCGTCGTCGTCCTTGGCCTGCTGCTGAGCGTCGTAGACGGCCGTCAGGCGCACCCACTCGTCCTTGGGTGCCGCGTTGGACTCAACCGTCGTCATGGTCGGGCTCGCTGCGTCCTTGTTAGTGCGGCCGAACTTCCAGCGGCCGACACTGCTTCCGGCGGGCTGCTCGTACCAAAGGCTCCAGGAGGACTGGGTCGTGCCGGGTGTTCCCAGGACGTGGACCGTGTGGGCCTTGGAGATGTCGGAGAGCTTGTTGCCGTCGATGCGGGCCCAAACGGTTGCTGTGAAGGATCCGGTTTCGTCGACGACGGGGCCCGGGCCGGCGGCGCTACTGGCGCTTCCGCTCAGGGCCATGACCTGGCGGGAGGGGACGCTCGGGTCGATTTCCTGGTCGATCAGCGATTGAGGGTCGGTGGCGAGCGTTGCCCCGTTCAGTGTCATCGCGCGGCCGTAGACGGAGCCGTCGGCGATCGTGGTTCCCGTGGCCTTGGTGGTGTCTGTCGCGTCCCAGTCACCGACATTGGCCGCAATCGGGGCGCCAGCCGTGCCGTCGCTGTCGTCGGTGTCCTCAAGACGCGCGTGTGCGACGGCCTCGGCCTCGCTCAGGGACCGAGACCAGATATGGATGTCGTCGACGTCACCAGCGAAGGGCTCGACGTAGCCAGTGCTGGTGTGAAAGCGGCCCACCTGCATGGGGCCGGTGGCCTTCCAAGGGGTGCTGAAGGCAACGGGTGCGCCCTGAGCACGGCCGTTGACGTAGAGCTGCACCGCCTGTGCTCCGGCATCGTAGACACCGGTCAGCTGAGTCCACACATTGAGCGTGGGAGGCGAATCTGAGAGGGAGCGTGCCGCCGGCGGCGCGGCGATGTCGCTGGCGTAGCGGCTGAAAGCCCACTTCTTCGCACTGTTGGAGTAGTGCAGGGCGTACCCCGACAGAGTCGTCGCTTCCTGGGACAGAACCGTCTGGCTGCGGGAGGTATCGCTGATCTTCACCCACGCAGAGACGGCGAACGACTTGGAGGTGTCGAGGGTCGCGGTGCTGGTCGCCGCATACGCAGTGGTGCCGTTCAGCCTCAGCGCGTGTGAGCCTGCGCGGGCAGTTGATGTGTAGGCGGCGGACCCGGCGGGCGTCAGCGTGTGCTCCGTGGCGATCGTGGTGTCCGTGCCGGAGTTGTCCAGGTGCCAAACGCCGGACGGTGCCTCGGCGCCCGCGACCCGGAACCGGTACTCGCCTTCCAGCGAGGAGTGGCCGGCGGCGTCGTAACCCCAAACTCGGATGACGTTCTCACCCGGCTGATCGGGCGTGATGTCGACATCCTTGGCCGTACCGACCGGCACCGTGATCGGGGCCGAGATGGCGTTGCTGTTCAGCCGGTATCGGTAGGACACAACGTCCGAGTCAATGGCGGGGGTCGCCGGGTTGGCGTCTCCCGGAGTGAAGGTGAACGTGCCCTTCACGCCTACACCGCCCGAAGCCGGGTGAGTCGCGGAAGGCTGGTAGAGGTCGGGGGCCTTGCTGGTGATCAGCGGCTCGGGCGGGCTGTCGGTGTCGATCTTGAAGTAGCACCACGTCGACCAGCCCGAGATCAGGGAACCGGTGACTCCTCGGTCGGTCTTGTAGTACGCCTCACTCCGGGCACGCATCTTGTAGAGCGTCTGAGGGGCAAGTGCGATGCTGTCCGCACCGCGAATCGAGGGCGCTGCCCATGTGGTACTCGGTGAACTGACACCCCACGTCTTGGCAGTCGCGCCGTTCTTCCACACCTCGAACTGGGCCCGCAGCTGGGCCTGGGACCCATCCGGCGAATTCACGGGGGCCAGCACCTGTGGCGTGGTATCGCTGGTGACAAACGGTGCCGTAGCCGTGCCGCACTTGGTGCCCGTGGTGCCCTGACGTATACCCAGAGAAGTCCCAGAAGGCGTGGTCGGAGGCGATACGTAGGTGACCGACAGCTTCGCGTCGTCGCGGAATCGGGCCCAAGACGCGGTCGACGACTCATCGTGCGCCGTCAAAGACATCGTGATCTGCGACTTCTTCTCGTCGACCAACCTCTGCACGGTCGGCGTGAGGTTCTCGTTCGCCTCGTCCGGATCCTTGACATTGTCGCTGAACTCGACCCAGTTCGCCGGCTGCGACGGCGAGCAAAGCGAACCACGCCCGTTGGACACACTGCGGTCGCCCAGCAGATCAATCGCCTTCGGCTGCGTACCCCACGTGGTCGTGGACGACACGCCGCTGCCTCTGTCCTCGACCAGGTTCAGGTCATACCAACGTGGAGTGCACGTGAACGTCCACGTCTGGTAGGCCGAGAACGTCGCATCAACGATCTTCTTCCCGTGCAGGGACGCGAGCGGGTACTCGAAGAACAGCCGCTGCGTGTAGGCACTGTAGGAGCACAGATATCCGGCGTAGTCCTTGCAGTAGCCGGCGCCCTTGTCTCCCTTGAACTCCCAGAACTTGTCACCGTCTGAAGACAGGGCTGTCCAGTCCGAGCGCACGAGTCCCGACACGGGCGGGTCGACATAGACCGGGAAAACGGTGTCCTTCGATCGCAGGAGCTTCAGGTCGGGGGCAATCTCCAGGCTCCCGGGTCCTGCAATCTTCACGGGAAGGACAGCGGTCTTGTCGCCGCTACTCGGGCCTGCGGAGGCGTCCTCAGGATTGGCAGGGTTGTCAGGGTTGGGAGAGGGTTCTTCGGCCGAGGCCGCCACGCGAGTAACCGTTCTGGAGGCACGGGACTCGGAGGCTGCAGGAGTATCCCCGGTCGAGTCCCACATGTGACCGGCCGGCGCCTCGAAAACCTTGGCCCCGTTGTCATCGACGAAGCGCAGCCCGCCGCCCTCGCCGGGCAGCATGCGTACGCCGGTAGCCGTCACCGACATCCGCAGCCGTTCGAGTTCCGGGTTGACGGCTGCATCAGGCGTCTTGACAACGAGGACTTGAGTGAAGCCGGTACTCGTGGCGGTGAGCAGCAGGTCGACGTCTGGTAGTACCTCGGCGTATGTGGCCTCGTCACCGTCGAGCTTCGGCTCGGGCAGCGGACCCGGCCAACCCAACTGCAGGGTCTTACCGTCCTTCTCAAGGTTGACCATGCCGCTGCCGACGCCGCCGCCGGAGAACGACACACCAGTGGCCGTCGACTTCGCTCGGACGCGGCCGTTTCCGGTGTGCTCGAGGCTTGTGTCGATCCCAGCCCACGAACCGTCACCCTTCCGGACACGTACTGGAGCCGCACTCGTCGTCTGGGTGAACGTGCCATCCGGGTTCGCAAAGAGCTGCACGATCTCACTGCGACGCTCGACGACTTCGGCGCGCTCCCCCGTCTCCACAGCCCGTTCAGCCGCCTCCGACTCCGGAGTCTGCTCAGACGCCACCACTCCCGCACCGGGAGCAGACTCGGTGGCAGACGCTTCACCGACGATCGGCGGAAGGCTGCTGGCTATGAACGTCGCAGCCGCCAGCAATCCGACACAGTGGCGGGCGCTAGGCCACACCCTACTTTTCACAAACCCCACCCCAGCCTTACGCGATCTTTACGAGCAGTAAATATCCGTCGCAGACCAGGCTTGGTCAACTGTGACTTGTGTCATGCGTGTACCAGCCCACAGTGGGGGGACATCGCCGCCGCGATGCGGCAGTGGCCGGTCGACAATGACCACATCGCGCCTGTCACACCGTTAGGGAACCGCTCCTGGATACCTAGTGAAGACTGAGGACGCGCGGGGCCGGGCTGCGCCGGAGCTCATCAGCACTAGAGCCAGCCGACCAGGTCGGCCACCGCCTGCGGCGCGGCCGGCTTGGAGGCAGACCACCCGACTTCGATGCCGAGACCTACAAGCAGCGCAACAACGTCGAACCCTGCATCAACCGCCTCAAGCAATGGCGCGGTCTGGCCATGCGAACCGACAAACTTGCCCTCGCCTACCAGGCTGCACTCCACCTCGCCGCGATCCTCATCTGGACCCGCAGCCGACCAAGGAAGTGGAACGTAGCCCACCGCAACACGCCCCTGGGCCATATCGCAGCCCGCCCCTACCATCAGACCGTGGACTGGGGGACTCTCGCAGGCACTGCACTTGGCGCCATCCTGGGCGTCAGCACCACCCTTTTGGCTGAACGGTCGCGCTGGCAGCGGGAGAACACAGCCCGCGAACGCGCCGTTAAACAGCAGCTGTATGCCGAATACCTCGGGGCGCTCTCGCTCACCACGCACCGCCTCCGAGACCTGAAGCGCAGCACCGGCCTGACCAGGGAAGAGCGCATGGAGCAGGCAGGCGAGATCCTCGGATCCACCAACGCCTACCATCTCCGCTATCAGATGCTGATCATCGCTCCCGAGCATCTCGGCGACATGGCCGACCAGGCGTTCACGCGAGTCCGGGACTTACGGGACCGCTTCGACGAGCCCGACATAAGCGCAGATCCCGAATGGCCATCAACCCAGAGCGCCCTCGGCGAGGCACTCGGTACCCTTCGCTCGGCCATGCGCTCCGACCTCACCTTGGACTGAACTGGTGTGCTACGGCAGAAACGATCAACCGACCGCCTCGTCGGCCAAAGAGACACGGCCTAAGTCGCTGTCCCGCTCGGCAGCGCCTTTGCCGTAGCTACCTCCAGCGCCTCAGTTTCTGCGTGAGTTCCCTGTGTCATGGCCGGCGCCGTGTCGCAGCACTTCCGGGCGGCCGCTGGCCGAGAGCCACCACAGGTCGAGGCCACGACGACACACACCAGCGGTGACGCAGCGCCGTCGAGCGGACCGAGTGGCAGTGAGTCCTCGTATTCGATCTACGTCCGCCTCGGTGGCGTGATCATCACCTACGGGGACTTCCCACCGAAGCTGCTGCGCTGGCCAACGGCGCCATGGCCACGGACAAGGTACTCACCGTCCTGTACCAGCGGTAGCAGGACGAGCGGTTCACTGATCTCCGGTGGCCGACATTTGAGCCCATTCGGCGATTGAGGACGAGCCGCCCCCGGACAGACCCGGCCCTCCAACCCAGCCCGCACCAACGCAGCCCGCCCCCCACGCCCCCGCCGGAAGGCGCTACGCGTCTTTCAGCTCCTGGCGCTGCCGCCCAAGCCCCTCGACCTCCAGCTCCACCACATCACCCGCCCGCAGGAACGGCTTCGGCTCCGGCTGCCCCAGCGCGACGCCCGCCGGCGTACCCGTGTTGATGACGTCCCCGGGGTACAGCGTCATGAACTGGCTGACGTACCGCACCACCTCCGTCACCGGAAAGATCTGGTCGCCGGTCGTGCCGTTCTGCTTCAGCTCGCCGTTCACCCACAGCCTGAGCGAGAGCGCCTGCGGGTCCGGCACCTCGTCCGCCGTCACCAGCCACGGGCCCAGCGGGTTGAACGTCTCGCAGTTCTTGCCCTTGTCCCATGTGCCGCCGCGCTCGATCTGGAACTCGCGCTCCGAGACATCGTGCGAGACCGCGTACCCGGCGACGTACGACAGCGCGTCCTCGTCGTCCTCCAGATAGCGGGCCGTACGTCCGATCACGACCGCGAGCTCGACCTCCCAGTCGGTCTTCCGGCTGCGGCGCGGTACGAGCACGGTGTCGTACGGGCCGACGACCGTGTCGGCCGCCTTGAAGAAGACGACCGGCTCGGCCGGAGGCTCCGCGCCCGTCTCGGCGGCGTGGTCGTGGTAGTTCAGCCCGATGCACACGACCTTGCCGATACGGGCGAGCGGCGCACCCGTACGCAGGCCGTCGGCGTCCAGTACGGGCAGCTCACCGGCGTCGGCCGCGGCCCGTATCCGGGCGAGCGCCGAGGCGTCGGCGAGCAGCTCACCGTCGATGTCCGCGACAAGGCCGGACAGGTCGCGCAGCGTCGTCCCGTCCTCGTCGAGCAGAGCCGGGCGCTCGGCGCCCGCCGTACCGACTCGCAGCAGCTTCATGGTCAATCTCCCCTGGTCGTGTGTGAGCCCGGTCGATGGGTAGCGGCCATCGGGGGGATCGGAGGATTGGCCGATCCTCCAAGACATCGGACCACTCTGCAAGACCCCGTTCACAACCTGGACCGTTACGCGGCAGTAGCAAGCGCGCCCGCGACGGGCATGTCCCGGTAGAGAAAGGCCCGCTCGACCGCCGTCCAGGTCGTGGTGGTGACCACATAGAGCGCGGCGGCCAGCGGCACCCAGGCCACGGTCAGGAGCGTGGCGAAGGAGAGCAGCGGCATGACCTTCGTCATCGCGCCCATCGCGGCCATGCCCGGCATCTGCGGGTCGGACGAGAGCGGCGCGGCCGCCATCTGACGCTTCGTACGCCGGTAGTTGAAGGTGGCCACGGCGGCGACGATCGCGAAGAGCGCGACGTACACGAGTCCCGCGCCGCCGAAGACGCCGCCGTGCGCGAGCGCGTCCGACCAGCGGTCGCCGAGGGGCGCGGCGCCAAGCGTGTGGCTGAGCAGACCGTTCGGCTCGCCGCCGATCCGCGTGCTGGAGAACAGGTGGTACATCAGGAAGAACGCCGGCAGCTGCAGCAGGCTCGGCAGGCACCCGGAGAGCGGCGAGACCTTCTCCTTCGCGTGCAGTTCCATGACAGCCTTCTGCATCCGCTCCGGGTTCTTTCCGTGCTTCTTGCGCAGCTCGGCGATCTGCGGCGAGAGCCTGGCCTTGGCCTTCTGGCCGCGGGCGGCCGCCCGGGAGAGCGGATGGACGGCGAGCCGTACGAGCGCGGTGAAGACGATGATCGCGGCGGCCGTGGCGGACGCGTGGAAGAGCGGCTGGAGCAGGTCGGCGAGGTGTGCGACCAGGCTGGCGAAAACGGACATGGGTGAGCCCTCCGAGGGTCTCGTCGTGCCGGGATGAGGACATGCCCTGATGAGGACATGGCGGCATGACGACCCGCGAGGGGTGTTGTACGAGGTGGGGGTACCCCTACGCGGCCGTCAGGAGGGAACGGCCGGGCGCTCGGGGCCGGGTCCGGCCCTTCGCGTCGGGATCGCGCTGCGGCAGGAACGCGGTGCGTTGCTCGCGGTCGCGGATGGCGGTGCGGACCCGGGTGCGTGGCACGGCAGGCGCGCAGCGCGCGCTGATGACGGCGCAGACGACGAGCGCGGAACCGGCGGCAGCGGTGGCGGTCGCGGCGAGCGCCACCGCGGCGGAGAGGCTGCCACCGTCGATCAGCAGCACTTCGACGAGGAGGAGGATCAGCAGCGCGGCGGGCTGGAGCAGCCGCGTCGTACGACCGGTCATGCTCCTCCTCTCGCTCACGCACTCGTCACTGACGTACTCGTCACTGACGCACTTGTCGAATTCGAACCTCCAGCCGTTATACACGATCGGCATCGGGGAGCGGATCCTCCGCAAGTACGTCCTCGTCCGGCCGCGGATCACGATCGGGCGGACCGGCGTACGTCACCGCCGGCGCCACGACCAGGTTGGCGGCGAGCCCGACGATCCCCGCGTTCACGCCCCACACCGGATCGCGCCCGGTGAAGACCAGCACGCAGACGATCGCCACTCCGGCCGCGAGCCCGCTCACCGCTCCGGCCGAGCAGCCACACCAGCTGAGGGCGGCGTTTGAGCCGTCCGGGACCCTAGCGCGGCCGCATCGACGTCAACTTCGCCCACACGACGAGCCGGTACGTGGAGGAGTACTCCGGCGTGCAGGTGGTGAGAGTGAGGTAGTACCCGGGCGCGCTGTACCCGGCGCCGGTCTTCACGAGACTGCGCGGCACGGCCGCGATCACTCCGGTGTCCCGGCTCGAGGTCTGCGCCACCCCCTTGTCCACCACATACACATAGACCCCCTCCCGGGTCTCGACCTGTACCTCGTCACCGCCGCGCAGCCGGTTGATGTACCGGAAGGGCTCTCCGTGGGTGTTGCGGTGCCCGGCGACGGCGAAGTTCCCGGCCTGGCCGGGCTGGGCGGTCTGCGGATAGTGCCCGACGTACCCCTTGTCGAGTACGCCCCTCTTCGCGATGCCCTGGGCGACGGGCGCGACGACGCCGAGCCGTGGGATGCGGAGGACGGCGTAGGCCTGGTCCCAGCGGGGAGCGCGGGCGGCCGGCGCGTCGGGCGCTTCGGTCCCGGTGCCGCTCCCTGCCTCCCCGGCCGTGGGCGTCCCGACCGGAAGGGGCCGGCCCGGCACCTCGACGGACCGCGCCTCCCCTTCCCCTTCTCTCCCCCGTCCCCCTTCTCTCCCCCACTCCCGCTCCAGGGCCTGGACCTTGTGCTCGGCGCCCTGCCGGGCCTGCCGATTGGTCCACCACAGCTGATGTACGACGAGGAGGAGTACGACGACCCCGAGGGTGACGGTGACCTCGGCACTCGTCCACAGCCCACGGGCGAACCGGGCCCGACGCCGCGAGCCGCGCCCCTGCACCACGACCGGTATCCGTTCCCGCTCCCTCGCCCGCTGCCGCACGGCGGCACGATAGGTGCTGGTCCGCCAACTCACCAGAGCCACGACCTCCTACGATGGCGCCGTATGAGTCCCTTCTGGCTTCTGACCCTCGTGCCCTTCCTCGCAGGCCTGGCGATCTGCGCCGTGCAAGGCACGAACTACATCCTTGCGGAGCTCGTACGCAGCACCGGCCGCAGCGCGCTCGGCACGGTGACGGGCCACATAGCCACGCGCGAGGCTTCCTACTCCACGGCTCATCCCGTCGTGCGCTGGACGACGGACGACGGCACGGAGGTCGAGCAGCCGCTGATCGACAACAGCGGCAGCCCGCACCGGCTCCCCGAGGGCTCGCAGGTCCGCGTCCTCTACACCCCGCACAATCCGCAACACGCCCAGATCGACTCGCCGGCCGCCCGCTCGTCGGCGCTCCTCACGCTGGCCCTGGGCACGGCGCTCTGGCTCGGATCGCTCATGGCGGTACTCGTGAGAATCGGCTCATCCCTCTGAACCCCCGTACAGCAGTACGGTGTCCACCATGCGCCCCGACACGCCTGCCGATCACACCACCGAAGCCGAGCGCCTGCTGCGTACCGCGGCGCAGTACCCCGAGGACCATGAGCCACTGCTGCTCCAGGCCGCGGCCCACCTGGAACTGGCGGGCGACCGCGAACAGGCCTCCACCCTCTACGACCGCCTGCTCGCGGCCGACCCCGAGCACCCTCTGCTGATCAAGGCCCTGCAGGCGGCGAACCTCTGGGAGTACGGCCACGAGGCGGAGGCCCGCGCCCTGATCAGCGGCATCCGCACTTCGGCCCCGGCCGACCCGGCGCCCTGGGAGATCGTCGCGGAGACGCTGGAGTCCCACGACGAGCTCGAGGCGTCCCACGACTGCTTCACCGCGGCCCTCACCCTGCTCCTCCCCCCGGGAGAGGACGAGGTCCCCTACGCGACCCAGTCCCTCCTCACGGGCCGCCACCGTGTCCGCCGCCTCCTGGGCCTGCCGCACGACGAGCGGGACGCCCTGGCCGACACGATCCACACGGCCCACACGGCGGACATCTCCCTGGACGAACTCCACGACCCGAAACGCCTGTGGGCCCTGGGCTCGGAAAACCCGGCCGAACTCAAGGCGGAAATCGCCCGCCTGAGGTCCGAACTGGGCTCGTACCGCTCGGCGTTGTCGCGCCCGTTTCCGGTGGCCGTCCTCCACTGGCCCGAGGCCGAACTGAACGAACTGCTCGCGGCCTACCCCGAGTTGGAATCGGAGTACCCGACCCAGACGGCCCACCTGACGGACATCGAGGCCTCGCTGCGGGACCTGTCGTCGACGGGCACGGAGAACCTGGGCATCGTGACGGCGACGGTCCCGTCGTACGAGGCGTTCGCGGCCTCGGAACAGTCCTCGCCGGCGAACGCGGACCTGCTCCCGCAGTACGCAACGACACTGGCGGCGCGGGGCCGTGCGGTGGCATGGCCGCCGGCGAAGGGGGCGGCGTGCTGGTGCGGGTCGGGGGCGGCGTACCGGGATTGCCACGGGGGTACGGTCCAGGGGTGAGCGGCGACCGTCGGCTCAGGTCTCCAGAGTTCCAATCTGCCGTTGGGGCTTAACAGCCGCCCCGAAGCGAGGAGGATAGTTCAACCGTGCCTGATGCTCCCACCAGCAGCACAACTGGCTACTTGCATGCCTTCGATTCCCTGAAAGTCGACCGATCCAGCGGAACCCCAGCGCGCCATCAGCCAATCGTCCTCCTCTGGGCGATGGGGCGTGCATTTCAACGTAAGCAGCGACTCCTTTTCTGGCGTGATGCGCAGAAGTCTTTACGACCGCTCCTTGAAAGGCACGGCCACCCCGGCTCGACGGCTGAGCCCGCCTATCCCTTCGTCGCGCTGCACCGATCTCCGCTCTGGCGACTCGAAGACGTAAAATCAGAGGTTCCGCAAGCCCGCGGCTCGAGCGTCCGCCCATGGCTCGATCAGCACAACCCGCAAGGGGGTCTTGAGGAGAGTCTCTACAACCTGATCGGCTCAGACGAAACCTTTCGCCAAGAGGCAACCTACTCCCTCCTAAAGACATACTTCCCAGCGATCTCGTGGGAAGAGATACTGCTCGAAGTTGGTCTACAGGAAAAGGAGTTTGACGGCTACGGGCACCCCCCGCACATCCCGGTTGGCTCAGTCTTTGCTGGCCAGGTCGCCGCATTCGAGGCCAAGGTACATGGCCAGAGACAAGGGGGAATATCTGGCAAACAAAGCGAGGATGCAAAGTCCATAGTCCTGTCTGGCGGTTACGTCGATGACAGGGACTACGGCGACGAAATCATCTACACCGGCCAAGGCGGCCTAACAGACGGACGACATACGCACGACCAAACCCTCACCCGTGGCAACGCATCGCTGGTGAACAGCATCGCATCCGGTCGCCCCGTCCGGGTTCTACGAGGTGCTGGCAGCCACTCGGAGCACGCCCCGCCCTCCGGCATGAGATACGACGGGCTCTTCCGAGTTGAGGCACATTGGCAGGACAAGTGCGCCGAGGGATTCGTCATCTGGCGATTTCGACTGCGCAAGGTATGGCCTGAGCCCACGACGGATCCCACGAAGGTACCCACGACGACTCCCTTACCCGTCGACCCACCGCCCACTGGGGGGAACTCCAAGCCCGACCGTCGAAAGACTGAGGTGCAGCGGATAGTCCGAAGCACGGCGAGGGCGAACTGGGTGAAGCGTGCTCACGGGCACACATGTCAAATATGCGGATTGCGAATCGAGACGCCAACCGGCGCTTACTCCGAGGCTGCCCACATACGCCCATTGGGACAGCCTCACGAGGGGCCGGACGAACCAGACAACATCCTCTGCCTTTGCCCGAATCACCACGTGGAATTCGACTTCGGGATGTTGACCATTTGCAGCGACATGACGGTCGTAAGAAACGCTTCCGGGGAACGTACAAGCCTCCGCACTGTGCCCGAGCATGAGATCAGCGACGTTCACCTCGACTACCACCGAAAGCACATAGGCAAACTTCCCTTCCCATACCCACCGTCTGGCATCAGCTGTTAGACACTGCAAGTCCGTTCGCTGATCTCTTCCTCAAAATGGGACTGGGCACGGTCCAGAGCTTCGTCCGGATCGCAGCCATGGGCGCGAAACCAGTGAAGGATGTCAACAATCATGCCAATCGCGGCTTGCTGGGCCCGGCCTACACCGAGTTGACCGGCACCTGGCGCCGGCAGGTGACTGTCCCAACAGTAGAGCCCCAGCAGTGCCTCAGCCTTGGCGACTCTCGGACCCTCCATGTGGCCATTTGGGGATGGGAGCCCCGTTGCCAACTCGCACCACGTGACCTTGCTGTCGGCACGCAGAATCACGCCCCAGCGCTCCGCAGTCGCATCCACCAGCACCAAACCGCGCCCAGCCTCCGCCTCCCCCTTCGCCGCTACGAGCGTCGGAAGCGCTTGGGGATCAGGATCGTGGATCTCGATGCGGAGATGAGTTCCATTCATAGAGACAGCAAGGGTTGTTGGCGTCCCGGGACCGACGTGCGTGATGACGTTGGTCACCAGCTCCGTCACGCACAACTGTGCAGAGTCCACCAGGTCAGGCAGGCCCCAGACTCCCAGGTGCACTCGTACCACCCGACGCAATCCCCCCAACTCTTCAGGCGTTGCCATGAAGGGAAGATCCCAAGGCTTCCTGCGGACCCCAAATCGACATCCATCCATGCCAAGCGCCCCTTCCCGTAGCCTTCTTGATCGCACTGCGTAGAGCGGTGCATCTAGAGAGTGACAGCGAGACTCTCAAAATGGAACTCTCATTGTGGGTTTGAGGGTGTACGCCGATTAACGCGCGCCCCCAGCGTGCGCTGTCTTGTACGCCTCGCATGCAGCGTGCACGCTCAGGGAGATCGACACGAAGGGCCTCGACCATGGCAGTTGGACCGACCACCCGCAGACGCCAACTTGGCGCCGACCTACGCCGCCTGCGCGAGCGCAAGGGCCTCACGTTGGAGGAAGCCGGGGCGTTGGTTGGCGTCTCCAAGGCCACCTTGAGTCGCTACGAGACCAAGGAAGGCACCGTCAAGTGGCCCGCTGTCGATGCGCTCTGCCGCGAGTACGGGGCGTCGGACCAGGAGCGCGAGACGTTGGTCGAGTTGGCCAAGGGCGCCAAGATTCAGGGCTGGTGGCGCTCGCTCGCCGACCCGATCCCCGACTCGATGAACCTCATGCTGACCCTCGAGGACGAGGTCGTACGTGAGGACCACTACGCCTGCATGTACGTACCCGGCCTGCTTCAGACCCGTGCGTACGCGGAAGCGGTGCACCGCGCATCCGAGATGCGCTGCACAGATCAAGAGATCTCTCACATGGTCGACATCCGGATGAAGCGGCAGGAGCTCCTCGATCGTGAAGAACCCCCACATATCTGGGCCGTGATCGACGAGGCAGTTATCCGGCGTATGGTCGGCGGTCGCAAGGTCATGCGCGACCAGTTGAGTCTCTTGCTCGCGCGTGCCGAGGAGCCTCAAGTGACCGTTCAGATACTGCCGTTTGCCGCCGGAGCCCATGCTGCCGCAGTCGGGAGCTTCGTCCTCCTGGGTGGGCCTACGCCCGAACTCGACGTCGTATACGTGGACATCATCGGCGGCGGGCTGTTCATGGAGAAGCCGCAAGAACTTGAGCGCTATAAGTTGGCGTTCGAGTACCTGCGCGCGCAGGCGCTGGACATCGGGGCGTCAGCTGCGCTCCTGGATCGGGTCTGCAAGGAGCTGTGATGGGTCACGAAGACATCCGCTGGATCAAGTCGTCGTACAGCGGAGGAAGCGGTACCGAGTGCGTTGAGGTCGCCGTGTCCGCTGTGGACATATCCGTGCGGGACTCCAAAGTCCCGCACGGGGCGCGACTCGACCTTCTACCGGGTGCCTGGGGGGAATTCGTGGACGCCCTGCGCGAGGGACGCCTCAGCTAGGCGGGCCCAGGCTCACCGCCGGTCTGGCCCTCGTCCTGCCCGTCGATGGTTCGCCGGGTCCGGACAGGCGAAACTCCGTGCGGACGCGTCTGCTGGCGGATAGCGTCATGTTCACGGTGAAGGAGGCGTGATCATGGCAGAACGTGCGGTTCCGCCTCGCGTGGTGGCCGCAGAGCGTGTCGCCTCCGAGGCCGGATTCAAGAAGAGTTGCATCCCTGAAGTGGGCAGGCTGCTCAGGCTGGCCGCTGCTGCGAAGCCCCACGGAATCATTGCGGAGAGCGGCACCGGCTCGGGAGTGGGCACCGCCTGGCTGCACAGCGGCCTTGGTGCCGGTGCACGCCTGGTTACCGTAGAGCGTGACGAGGAGCTGGCCCGTCGAGCGGCCAGTATCTTCGCGGACGACAAGCGCGTCAGCGTTCTCACTGGGGACTGGCGGCTGCTTGAGCAGCATGCCCCCTTCGACGTCTTTTTCTGCGACGGCGGGGGCAAGCGTGACGACCCCCAGGGGGTGGTCGAGCAGCTCGCTCCCGGTGGCCTTCTCATCCTGGACGACTTCACCCCCTCGCCCCACTGGCCGCCTCGCTTCGAAGGCGAAGTGGACGAGCTCCGCCTGTTCTACCTCACTCATCCAGCCCTGGACGCCACTGAAATACTCACAACACCAGCCAGTTCAGCGGTTGTTGCGGCACGCCGCCTCTAGCCAAGAAGGCTTGCAGGGTTCTTGATCACGCCGCGAGGGCCGGTCTGCCGCCCCAGCGGATGCCCTTCTCTCTGCGGATGCGGACACGCTCACGCTGTTGGGCCGCGAGGACGTCGGGGTGGCGGGCGCACTCGTGCGTCCGGGTCGATTCAGAGCGTCGACGGCCTTCACGATCAGCGCCGGCCGCGGTCAGGGGCGCACCGGCGGACAGTCAGTGGCGAGTGCGCACCGCGGTTGGCCAGGCAGCTGGTCTGCGTGCCGTCGGCTTTGTCCATGGTGGTGCGGTTGTCGGCTCACTCCAGGACGGCGAGGTGGTCGGCGGCGCCTCCGCGCCACTCGATCAGGAAGAGGGTCGCGTCGTCGCTGGTGCTCCCGCCCCGTTGCTGCTTCAGCGTGTGGGAGATCGAGCGCACCACCGCCCGCACTCCCTTCTCTTCGGGCTCGATGCGGTTGACCCAGCTGATGAGTTGTTCCTCGCCGAACGGCTCTTCGCCGGCTTGGTGCTCCTCGATCAGGCCGTCGGTGAAGCACAGCACCCGGTCGCCGCGTTCCAGCATCTGTTCGCTGATCCGGGGCTCTTCACCGCCGAAGCCGACCGGCAGCGTGGTCGGGCCCTGAAGTTGCCCGACGACCTGGTGGTTGCGGATCAGCAGCGGTGCAGGGTGGCCCGCGTTGACCCACTGCAGGTGGCCCGTTGTGATGTTCAGGCGCATCATCTGCGCGGTGACGAAGTGGTCGGGCCCGAACTGCCCGGCGATGGCCCGGTCCATGAACGTGTAGATCTCGGACAGACCGATGTCGGCACGTCTGGCGTGCCGGTAGGCGCCGACGGCGACGGTCGCCATCGTGGCGGCGTCCAGACCGTGGCCCATCGCATCGACCATGGCCACGTGCAGGATGTCGTCGTTGAGGGCGTAGTCGAAGCTGTCGCCGCCGACGTTGTAGGCGGGCTCCAGGATTCCGGCCACCGCGACCTGCGGGACGGACATCGCCAGCGGCGGCAGCAGGGACCACTGGATCTCCGCAGCCACGCTCATCGGTTCGCGGCGCCGGGCCAGGAAGAACTGGTCGGTGTAGCTGTGCTTGGTGACCAGCATGTCGGCGACCAGGCCGGCGAGCCGGCGCAGCAGGCGCCGGTCGTCGTCATCGACGGTGTCCAGGGTGAGGGCCATTACTCCCACCTGGTCGCTGCCGTCCAGCAGCGGTAGGTACATCCGGACCCCGCCGGCCTGCGCCACCTCGACAGTCGTCGCGTACAGGAAGGCCGCGCCGGCGGGAGAGTCATCGATCGGCTCAGGCTCGCCGACCACTAGCCGCCGACCCGGCAACGGCACCAGCAGCAGCTGCGCATAGTCCTGCAGCAGGATCGAGAGTTCGCGGCCGCCGACCCTGGACACCTCTTCCGCGATCAGCGGGGCGATCAGCTGCGGCGGCATCTCGTGTGCCCGGTCCAGCAGCACCCCCAGCAGCCGCTCACCGAACCCTTCCGACCGGTCCAACATGCCCTTGTCGGGCCGCCGCTCACCTTCTGCCATAGCCGCACCCCTGCACCGGCGTCTTCAAAGTCTCGGCCACCGTGTCCTGCTCACCTCGTGCCGCGGAGCCGGCGCCCGCCCCGACACGCTCGGGTCCATCCGGCGGTCCCGGCGGATCCGCTCGACCCGCTCACGTGATCCGTACACACGGCTCCTGACACGACCGTGATCAACCCGCACAGAGTGACGTGGCTCATCAGCCCGGAGAGCCCATTACGCCAAACGCGGCATGTCACACACGGTCAGGACAGGTGGCTCTCCATCGCGTTGTGCACCAAATCTCCCGGACCGGCGCCGCACTTCGGGGGGCCGCCCGACAGCCGGCCGGCACCAAGGCCGGGGACACGTATCGCCGGTTCCTCGTCGGCGGTGCGGATCGGGGGCCGCCATGAAGTCGACTGTGTCGCCCGTCACATCGGTTCCATGTCACGAATGCGGGGTCAGCTTGCATCTGGTGGTCGTCAGCAAGAGGAGAGAGGCGGAACGATGAGCGCACAGAACGGAACCGGCCCGGCGACGACCCACCGCATTCTGGTCCTGGGGGCGGGGTACGCGGGTATGTCCGCGGCGATCCAGCTCGCGGCTCGGGTCAGGCGGCATCAGGATGTGCAGGTGACCTTGGTGAATCCGCAGGAGCGGTTCACCGAACGGCTGCGGCTGCATATGACGGCGACCAGGCAGCAGCTCGCCGAGATGAGCATCCCGGAGCTGCTGGAGGGTACGGGTGCGCAGTTCGTGCGCGGCTGGGTCACGGCGGTGGATGCGAATGCGAGGACCGTGCGGATCGACGACGACCGGATACTGCGCTACGACACGCTGGTGTACGGGTTGGGCAGCGTGGCCGACACGGCGGCCGTGCCGGGCGTCGAGGATCACGCCTACACCCTGAACAGCGCCCAGGACGCCGAGTTGCTGGCCGACCGGTTGGCGCGGTTGGGCAGTGGCACGGTGGTGGTCGGGGGCAGCGGGTTGACCGGCATCGAGGCGGCCGCGGAGATCGCCGAGCGGCACCCGGAGCTCAAGGTCGTCCTGGTGGGCCGGCAGGAACCCGGTGCGACCATGAACCCGAAGGCCAAGGCGTATCTGCAATCCGCGCTCCGGCGCCTGGGTGTCCAGGTGCGCAGCGGGAGCGAGGTGGTGAAGGTGCTGCCCGCTTCGGTCGAGCTGGCAGGCGGGGAGAACATCGCCGCCGATGCCGTCCTGTGGACAAGTGGTACGCGGGTCTCGCCGCTGGCGGCCGCCGCCGGCCTGAGCGTCGACGGCCGCGGTCGCATCGTCACCGAGGATTCACTTCGGTCGGTGTCCCACCCCGACGTGTACGCCGTGGGCGATGCGGCCGCGATCCGTCAGGGCTACGGCATCATGCACGGAACCTGCCAGGGAGGCATGCCGACCGGTGTGCATGCCGCTGTGTCGATCGCCCGCACGCTGAAGGGCAAGCAGCCCAAGCCGTTCCGCTTCGGCTATTACCACACCCCGGTGAGCCTGGGGCGGCATGACGCGGTCGTCCAGTTCACCCACCCCGACGACACCCCCAGGCGGGTGCACCTGACCGGCCGCAAGGCGGCCTGGTACAAGGAGACGGTGACTGCCTCACCCTGGCCGACCTTCGGCCGTATGAAGAAGATGCCCTCCTCGGGAGCGTTCTGGCCCCGCGGCGGCCGCTTCACCCGGGTCCGGGACGCGCGATGACGCATCCGTACCCGGACCCCGGCCAGCAGGTGTTCAACGACCATCGCAATCTGCTGTTCTCGGTGGCGTACCGCATCCTCGGCACCGCGGTCGATGCCGAGGACGCAGTACAGGACGCCTGGATCAAATGGTCGGCCGCCGACCGCTCGCAGGTGGCCGAACCCAAGGCGTATCTGACGCGGATCGTGTCGAATCTGGCGATGGAACGGCTGCGCTCCACCCGGCACAAGCGGGAGACCTACGTCGGGCCGTGGCTTCCGGAGCCGATTCTCACCATCGCCGACACGGCCGACGCCGTCACGAACGCCGAGTCGGTGTCGATGGCGATGCTGGTGGTGCTGGAGTCGCTGAGCCCGCTCGAGCGCGCGGTGTTCGTACTGAAGGAGGTCTTCGGATTCAGCCACGCCGAGATCGCGGAGGCGGTGGAGCGTTCCGAGCCCGCGGTGCGGCAGGCCGTGCACCGTGCTCGCTAGCACGTGCAGGCCCGGCGGCCACGCTTCACCGTGGACCGGTCGCGGCAGAGCGAGGTCACCGAGCGGTTCCTCGACGCCGCAACCGGTGGTGACATCAACACCCTCATGGAACTGCTGTCCCCGGACGTCACCCTGTGGACCGACGGCGGCGGCAAGGTCCGGCAGGCCCTGCGCCCGGTTGTGGGCGCACAGACGGTGGCTGCCTGGTTCGCAGCCATCGGCACCGTCACCTACCAGGGTGTCGACCCCGCCGACATGAAGGCCGAGTTGGTCGAGATCAATGGCGGTCCAGGCATGGTGTTCAGCGGTTCGGGCCGCGTGATCGCCACTGTCACCTTCGATTTCGACGCCGATGGGCGCATCACCACGATCCACAACGTCGCCAACCCCGACAAACTCCGGGTCATTGCGGGTGGCAGACCTCGCGACCTCGGCACGCAGGGTAGGGGTGCAGGGCTTCCTTGATCAGTTCGTTGACGATGACCGGGCCGTAGAAGTCGCTGGTGTCGATGTGGGTGAGGCCGAGCTCGACCGCCTCGCGCAGTACGGCGATCGCCTGATCTCGGTCCTTGGGCGGACCGAAGGCGCCGGGTCCGGCCAGCCGCATGGCGCCGTATCCCATGCGAGTGATGGTCAGGTCGTCGGCGAGAGTCAGCGTCTGGAGCCTCGCGTGGGTCGTCATGAAGGGCCTCCCGGGGGTGTGCCAGCCATATCCAACTGGATGGAAACTGCCGGGAGCCGGTGACGGCGCCGACGACGGCGTCAGCGGTGTTGCGCAGTCCAGGGGCGGGCCGAGGTGATGGCGGGGGAAGCGCCGGCAAAGTCCATCTTTCAGCTGCTCTCCCAGGGGGGCTCAGCGTGCGGTGGCCGCCCGGCCGAGATTTGCTTGGTGGGTCGACACCTCCGTCGCCAGCGAAAGGACACCGTTCCATGGCTGACAGACCCGCAATCGTTCTGGTACACGGCGGTTTCGTGGACGGGTCCGGCTGGCGGCCGGTCTACGACCTGCTCACCCGCGACGGCTACCGCGTCTGCGTGGTGCAGAACCCGACCCTGTCGCTGCAGGGCGACACCGCCGCAGCGCGGCTGATCATCGACGCGCAGGACAGCCCGGTCGTACTGGTCGGTCATTCCTACGGCGGCGCAGTCATCACCGAAGCGGGCACCAGCCCGAACGTGGTGGCCCTGGTCTACATCGCGGCGTTCGTGCCGGACACGGGCGAGTCGGTCAACACGCTCATCTCCGGATTCCCCACCGACCTGCCCGGACCGCCGATCTTGCCGCCCAGGGACGGCTTCCTCTTCCTCGACCGGGACAAATTCCCGGCATCGTTCGCCGGTGACCTGCCCGCCGATCTGGCCGCGTTCATGGCCGACTCGCAGGTCCCCTGGGGGGTGGACGCCCTCGGCCAGCAGGTCACGGAGGCCGCTTGGCGGACCAAGCCGAGCTGGTACATGTTCACCACCGAGGACAAGATGATCCCCCCGCCTGCCCAGCGCACCATGGCCGGCCGAGCCGGCTCGACCACCGTCGAGGCCGTGGGCAGCCATTCCGTCTTCGTGTCACAACCGGCTGCAGTGGCCGACCTCATCAAACGGGCCGCGGTGGCCGTGGCGCCTTAGCCACCGCTACTGGAGCGAGGGACCGACAGTGGCAAGAATTCACGTGATCGTCCTCCCGGGCGGTGGGTACGCCGAGCATGTGCCACACGAGGCCGAGCCGATCGTCGACTGGCTCAGCGGGCTCGGGGTGCAGGCGAGCGTCTTCCGCTATCCGCTCAACGCAAGACACCCGGTGCCGCTCGATGCCCTCCGTGCCGAGATCCGGCGCCTCCGCGCGAGTGGAGCGGAGCACATCGGCCTGATGGGATTCTCCGCGGGCGGTCACCTTGCCGGCCTTGCTGCCCTGGCAACCGGTGCCGAGGCGCAACCCGTGCAGTTCGTGGTCCTCGGATATGCGATCACGTCGATGGAGACCGAGACCTACCGCCCCGCCAGGCTGGTCCTGCTGGGGGAGGAAGCCGGCCCGGCGCTGCGACGCTCCACATCTTTGGATGCGCTGGTGACGCCTGAGTCACCGCCGTTCTTCGTGTGGCACACCGCGGAGGATATCTACGTCCCTCCCGAGCACACCTACCGATTCGCTGCCGCGCTTGCGGTCCACAACGTCCCGCATGCCGTTCACGTGTTCGCGCACGGGCCGCACAGTCTCGGCCTGGCGGAAGGCGCGGGGGACGTCGAGACCTGGACAACCTTGGCCGCGTCCTGGATTCGCGAACGCGCCTCAGCCTGACGCGGCCTGCGGCCTCTTGCGTCAATCCGGCTCTGGCTGCGTTCGTGAACCACCTGCCGGAGATGCGCCGCGCGTTGGCTGAGGACGGAGCCGGTCAGCGCAGGCTCCGCCCGGCGGCGTTCGCCTGCCACTCGCGGCCGATGGAGCGGATCAGCGCCGGGTACACCCCGATGTACCGGAAGGGCTTGATGGCGGCCATGTAGAGGATGCCGAACAGCCCGTTCGGCTTCACCAGGACGGCCATCTGGCCGCGGTAGCCGCCGGACCCGTCCGGGACCCAGCCGATGTGCATCACCGCGTGCACGGTCTTGTTGCCCATCTCGGCGGCCCACTCGTCGTCCCTCTGATAGAGGGAGGTGAACGAGGACGAGCCGAGGTCGGGACCCTGGGCGCCCTCGCGAAGGTCCGCCGGCAACCGGTCGCGCAGGGAAGGCAGCCGGGTGCTGATGCCGGTACCGGGCTTGTCCCAGCCGAGCAGTGCTCCGAGCTTCCAGCGGACGGCGAAGAGCACGCGGGAGACGGGACCTTCTCCCTTCACCCCGCTCCTGAGTCCTTCGGCGAACTGGCGCACCAGCCACACAAGGTCGTCGGGTCCGCCGGGGGTGGGCAGTGCCCACACGTCCTCGACCGTGAAGTCGTCGGCGATCTCGTGGATCCGCCAGGGGCGGTCGGTGTGGGCGGTCCGGGGAAGTCGCATGAGCAGGCCCCTGTCTATACGGTGGCGTATATATCGAGCGTAGACCCATCTATACGCCCCCGTATACTCGGCATGGACGTGAGGAGGCACACACCATGGGCGCGACCCGCACGCCACGCGGCAAGTGGATCGAGGAAGGCTTGCGGGCACTGGTCGCGGGCGGCCCCGAAGCCGTCCGGATCGAGGCACTGGCGCAGGCACTCGGCGTCAGCAAGGGTGGCTTCTACGGGTACTTCCGCAACCGGGGCGCGCTGCTCACCGAAATGCTCGACACCTGGGAGTACGAGGTCGCCGAGAGCGTGATCGAGCAGGTTGAGAGCGGCGGGGGAGACGCCAGGGCCAGACTGGAGCGGCTGTTCGCCATCGTCGCCGCCACCACCGACGGGCCGGTGCGGGGCACCACCGCCGATATGGCGATCCGCGACTGGGCCCGCCGCGACGCGGCCGTCGCCGAGCGCCTGCGCCGCGTCGACAACCGCCGTATGGACTACCTGCGTTCCCTGTTCTCCTCCTTCTGCCCCGACGAGGACGAGGTCGAGGTCCGCTGCCTGCTCGCCGTCTCGGTGCGCATCGGCAACCACTTCAACGCCGCCGACAACGGCAAGCGCAGCCGCGCGGAAGTGATGGAGCTGATCAGGCAGCGGCTGCTGGAGTAGCCGCCCCCGCCATCGTCACCCGCACGGGGCGTCGCTCTCACGTGGGGCGGGGAGATCTGTCAGATGATCAATGGGCCGTGCCGGAGCCGCTTCTGCCGGCTGCAGCGACGACGGGCAGGCCGTCCAGGTCGAAGCGGATGCTGATCGACGGAATCCGGTGGCGAGTGCGGACCGGGGCTCCGTGGCGGGATCTCCCGCCCTGCTATGGGCCCTGGCAGACGGTCCACGGACTGTTCCGCCGCTGGCAGCACCTGGGAGTGTGGGCAGGGCTGCTCACCAAGCTCCGGGCGCGAGCCAACGCGCGTGGTCGCATCGGGCGGACGGTGAACGTCGACTCCACGATCTGCCGGACTCACCAGCACGCCGCCGGGGCACGCCGGGACGGCCAGGCCCAGAAGGAACCGCCTTGGCCCAGGGGATCCCGCGAGCCGCGATGAGTCCTGCGGCGTCCGGCGGTCAGACTGTCGAACCCGTTCCCGAGGAGGACTTCTGATGCGCAGCGTGACCTATTCGATGAACGTCTCACTCGACGGCTACATCGTCGGGCCGGACGGCGACTTCGACTGGTCTGCCCCCGACGAAGAGGTCTTTCGCTTCTGGATCGACGAGATTCGACAGGTCGGCATCCACCTGTTGGGACGACGGCTGTACGAGACGATGCTGTACTGGGAGACCGCCGACCAGGATCCAACGCTCGACGACTCAGATCGCGAGTGGACCGCGCTCTGGAAGCCGCTCCCAAAGGTGGTGTTCTCCACCACGCTGTCGGCGGTGCAGGGCAATGCCCGCCTGGCCTCCGGCGGCCTGGCGGAGGAGATCGAGCGGTTGCGAGCCGAGCCGGGGGAGGGCGACATCGCGATCGGCGGCGCGACTCTCGCCGCCGAGGCGGCCGCGTTGGGTCTGATCGACGAGTACCGGGCCATGGTCTACCCGGTGCTGGTTGGCGGTGGCATTCCGTTCTTTCCCCAGCGCGAGCGCCGGGTGGATCTCGAACTCGTCGAGACCCGCACCTTCAGCTCGAGATTCGTCTACCTCCGCTACCGCGTGGCGCGCTAGGTCCTGTCGTCAAACTCCTGTCTGTCCTGCGACTCCATGCACACGCGCCGCAGGGTCGTCCTCACGGCGACGGCCTGCCATCGTAAAGAGGGCTGCCGACCACGGGCCGAACTGACTTTCCTTCCAGGCCGGTTGAGACATGCCGCGTCAACAACCTGTTTGTCCCAGTCGACACAGGAACCTCTGATCGCCGCCATTGCGGCGGCCCTCACCGCTGCCGGTGGAGCCCTGGTCTCATGGCGCCGCCGCCGGAACGCCGGAAGCTGACCTTCCACGCCACTGACCGATAGCGGCGGCGGCCCCGTCCCCCACGGGGCAGGAGCAGCGCCAGCTGTGATCTCCACAAGGGTGTCCCGGAGTTGGCTCGGGAAGGCCGAGAGCACGGCACGCCCCCACGTTCGGGTAAGAGGGGCGCATTCATGCATCCGGGTCAGTTCAGGGCATCGATTACTTTCACGATCAGCGCGCGTGCCGCCTGCCCGTACACGGCCATGCTCCGCAGCTCTTCGAATGCCTTCAGGTACAGGGCGATCTCGCTCGGCTGCGTGATGTTCACCTGCGCCGACAGCAGCTCCACCGACACGAGCGTGTCGTCGTACACGTGGAACACCTCCTGCGGCCACAGAACCCGCTCCCGGGCCGCCATCGGGACGACGCCGAGCGACACCGCCGGCAGCGCGCCCGCGGTCAGCAGGTAGCCCAACTGGGCTGCCATCGCGTCCGAGTCGCCCAACTGGTAGTAGAGGACGCTCTCTTCGATGAGCAGAACGAAGCGGTGCCCCGGCTCGTGGATGATCTGTGAGCGTTCGAGGCGTGCCGCCGCGGCCTGATCGGCATCGTCTGGCACGTCGAGGAGACGGGCGTTCGCGCTCAAGAGGGCTCGCGCGTAGCCCTCCGTCTGTAGCAGTCCGGGCACCAGCGTCGGGGAGTACACCCGGAACAAGCCGGTGGACCGGTACAGCTGCACGTAGCTGTCCTGCAGCTGCCGCAGCCCGGCACGGGTCCGGCGCCGCCACTCCGTGTACAGCGACTCCGCGTGCCGCGACGCCGCGATCAGATCCGGAGCCCGGTCGACGGCGTTGCAGGTGCGGCACCACAGTCGAATGTCCGTCGGCGACGGCGGCGTCCTCGCGTTCTCGATACGGGATGTCTTGGCGTGGTGCCACCCGCACCGTGTGGCCAGCTCGACGACCGTGAGACAGGCGTCCTTTCGGAGGTCGCGTAGCTGCCGCGCCACGTTCTTGCGGGCAGCCTGGGCCGAGGACGAAGGGGAGTTGGGCATGAGCTGGCCGGTCCGGTGCTTTCTGTTAGCGGATCTCGTATTGGTCGTGCGGTATGGCTCGGTCCCATACCGCCTCGAAGGAATCCAGGCACTGCTTGACGATCCCGGGCTCGGTGCGCAGTTCGAGCGGCGGTGACGCCCAATCCCCCTGGCCAGTGAAGTGGTTGAACAGTACCTGCGCTTCATCGAAGATCCACAGGTCACAGCCGGGAAGCATCAGATCGACTGCCCGCCGGCGCGGCAGCCAGCGCACCTGCTCGCCGGCGTGCACGTTGACGTGAGTCCCAGCGTGCTCGTATCGGATGTAGTCGGTGACCGGCTCGGACACGATGCGCGCCCGTCGCACGGCAACACCGCGGTCCTTGGCCCGGGAGATCAAATCGACCCAGGGTGCCCAGTAGGCGGAGCCGGGGTCTCCGTCCCGCCATCCGGTCTCCTGCCATCGAGTGAAGTCGTCCGCCTCGTCGCCGACTCCGTACACGTCCCGCATCTCCAAGTGGACGGCGGAGTGCTGCGCGGCTTCCAGCAGGTCGTTAAAGCGCAGCTCGTTCTGCGGCATCGCAGGCCTCCCTCAGCATGGGGACCAGGCGGGCGGGGATACGGATCACCGACTCGTGGGCGGGGATCCCCTTGTCGTGTCCGGGCGCCGTGTTCTTGACGCACTGGTCTCGTGTCTCGTCGTCGGCGGTGTAGCTCTGGAGCACGATGTCTGCGTTCTCCAGGTCGACCCAGGCAGTCGGTGAGCCGGTCTGTCCTGACTCCGGGTCGATGCCGATGAACTGTAAGGCCATGGCTGTCCTCCACGGTCGGATTGTGCGCTGATGTGCACCACCGTCATTCATCGGTTGCGCTGGGTCAAGACCGCGAATCAGTCAACTCGACTACCAGGGTGGCTGTGTGCACATCGATGCACATTACTGGTGTGCGCGTGCATGCCCTCCCTACGTTCGAGTCATCGCTTCTGACGACTCGACAGGGGACGGCCTGTGATGACGATCAAGGTGTACCGGGCGGACGCCGCATCCAGACGGCGGCGCGAGGCATGGCGGCTCACAGTTCCGACGGGTGACCCCGAGCGGCTACCGGATTCCCTCGCCTTCCCGCCGTGCGCCTGCCCCCGCTGCAGGGCCGCCCGGTGACCGCGTCCACGGCCGACGCGCGCGTGCTGCCCGCGGCCGGAGATCTGAGTTGGGAGCAGTACGCCGGGCGAGCCTGCGTCTGGTGCGGCAAGCCGTTGACCGTCGGCGCGCGCAGTGTCGGCACAGCACGCGGCCGGGAAGGCGTCCACGTCCTCGACATCGAGGTGTACGCGGGCCCGTGCTGCCCGTAGCCACCGACATCTGAGCTCCGCCTCGGCCGACGACTCCGGCCAGGAACCCCGGCCGAGGCGGTGACGGGACCCCCTGAGGGACCCGCGTGCACGACGGCGTGAGGGGAGGCCTCGCGCCGAGGACGCACCCAAGGAGCATCACATGACCGCTCTCGCAACGGAACAGATCACCGGCCGACAGCTCGTCGACGCCGAGCTCTTCGAACGGCTCGTCACCTCTGCGGCGACGGCGACGGCTGCTGACCCGATCCCCCGCGCGGCCCGTCTCCCCCAGCGGGCCGCGCACCCTCGAGCGCAGAACGGAAACCCGCCCCGTGGCCACCCTGCTCTCCGCACGCAGCCGCCTCACCGTCTTCCCGCTGGAGGGCCTGACCGTCGCGTACACCACACAGTCGAGCGACTCCCGCAGCCTCGGCGACATCGCCATCGTCGGCGTCATCGAGTCGGACACCGCGACCGGCGACCACCTGTGGCGGCTGGCCGCGAGCATGTACACCAACCCGCCCACCGGCCAGACGCAGGCCCGGTGGATCCTCACCCAATGCACCAGGGCCCGAGCCGTCAGGGCCCTCTCGTACCGTGATCTGCCTGACGCGAAGTGGACCGGCCACCTGACCCGCGAGGTCCAGCTCGACGGCCTCTTCGCCAACCACGACATCCTGCGCACGGGTCGTCTCACCATCGAATGACGGCTCGAGCGGTCCGCCGGCGCGGGTCTGTCCGAGCCGTCAGGTTCGGTGCCGGCCCGCGGACGGGCCGTCGACAGTGGAGAAGCCCGGTGTCCCGCGCACGAACGATGCGCGGGACACCAGGCTCTCCTGGCTCAGTTCTTGCCGGTGACCGAGGCCCCGGTCACCGGCCGCTCCGGGACGGCAGTTGGCCGCAGTCGCCGCCGGCGCACTTGCTCAGCCAGTCGGCGAAGTCGATGTCGTACTTGGTGCCGATGGTGTCGCGGAGCAGGCTGTGAGCCGCGTCGTACTCGCCGGCGCGGTAGTGGCCGAGCAGGGTGGCCACGTCCTCGGGGTGCGACTGGAGCATGTAACGGACGCCCAGATAGCCCCACTGGTAGATACGGGTGGTGTCGGCGTTGTCGTAGGTGGTCCCGAAGAGCTCGCTGAGCTTGTAGGTGTTCTTGCCCGCCTCCTCGATCGCCCTGTCGTAGGTGACGCCGCGGTACGAGTAGGAGACGTACTCGGCGAAACCCTCGATCCACATCACGGTCGGGGTGGTCTGCCCGGCCGCGAAGTCGCCGTACATGTCGAAGCGGCCGTCGAGGTAGTGGGTGTACTCGTGGTTGAGGTTCCAGATCTGGAAGGCGCCGTCCTGGGCCCGCTGCTCGTAGGCGATGAAGCGCGGCTGGTTGCCCTCAGCGGCCGGGTCGCCCTCCATGTATATGCCGCCGTTGTTGGTGTCGACGCCGAAGACGACACCGGCGTAGGTCTTGTAGTCGGTACTGGAGTTGAAGGCGACGATCTCGATGCTGGTGTTGTTGTCGTCCTTGACCGGACCGTTGTCCTTGACGATGTTGTGGAAGACCGGGTCCTGCTTGAGGACGCTGTCGCACGTGGCCGACAGTTCGGACGCGGTCAGCTCCTGTGCGAGGATCTTCACGCTCGGACCGCATACGTGCTTGACCGTCAGCACGGCGCCGCGCACGCGGTTCTGCAGGTCACAGGTGTCGTACTCGGCGCAGTTCTCCTTGTCGAACTCATCCGTCATCTCGGCAAGGCCGACCCAGAGCGGGGCGGTGCGTCCAGTGATCTCGCTGCGGCCGAGCAGCTCCTTGACCAACGGCTTGACGGTGTCCTTGAGGTCGGCGTGCCGCAGGAAGCGGCTGAGTTCGCGTCCGGCGTTGCTGGCCAGGTAGGACTTGTCGGTGCCGAGCAGATCGTCGTGGGCGACGGCGAAGTCACGCAGTCCGGTGAGGACGCTCGGGTCCGCCTTCACGGCTTCCACGAACTCCGGCAGCTGGTGGCCGCGGAAGAGCACGGTGTAGGTGTTGTTGACCGCCGCGAGCATCCCGTAGAACTGGTCGTACGACGAGTTGTAGTCCTTCTGCAGGCGCTTGACCACGTCGAGGTGGCGGGTGTTCTCCCCGGAGCTGTCGATCAGGGTGACCGTCTCTGCCAGGGTTTCCCCGTTGGCCTCGGTGACGTCAAAGGCGTGGGACGAGCCGAAGAAGGCATCCAGGGCGCCCTGAATGGCGCTCTTCAGCGTCGGGCCGTATTCGCCGACGTTCTCCGGCTGGTTGTACTGGATGTAGTAGCCGGCGCGCAGATACAGCACCACCTGGGTCGCGAAAGTGCTGTTGTCCCCCGGGTAGTTGGTCGCGACATCCTTGAGTGCGTTCGCCACCGTGACCATCTGTTCCTCGCGGAAGAGGGCCTTGGAGTCCTCACCGGTCACGCTGAACAGCGTGTTGATGCAGGTGGTCTCCGACTGCTTGATCTGCTCGACCAGGGCGGCGCCGGTCTTCGAGGTGAAGTCGCTGACGTTGCAGTCCGCCGCGGCCTTCGCCGCAGAGCGGGCCCGCTTGCGCTCCGCGGCGTTCTGGGCCGCGGGGAGCGGAGGGCGTTGCGCGGGGTTCGAGGTCTTCGTGGCCGATCGCGCGGGGTCGACGGCGTGTCCGGGTGCGAGATCGGCGGCAAGCACGGTGGCGGAGGCGGGCTGTGGAGCGGGGGCGGACCTCGGTGCGGGCTTGGGTGCCCCGGCGCCGGCCGGGGCCGCCGCGCCATTGGGGGCGAGCATCGTGAGCCCCAGGCCGGCGGCGGCCACGGTGGGTATCAGCAGTTGGGCGAGCTTCCTGAGGGTGGGGGGTCTGCGCATGGCGATGGCCTCCAGGCCGGTCGGCAGCCGTGCGTGGGGCACGGCGGTGGGGGGTTGCGGACCGTGATGGCAACGGAAGTTGAGCACTTCCGGAGCTGTCATGCCCGCGGAAAGTGTGACCGTACAATTTCACAGTTCACATGGCAGTGAAAGAGGGATGCAAGCAACAGAAGAAACTGATGTCTCGTCAGAAAGCGATCCTGTCGGGGACCTTGAGATTCCCGGACGGAACTACGTGATCGCTGGGCAGGCTCATGCCGGCTTCGAGGGACGACCGTCGACCCTGAGGTGAGCCGGTGCCTCTCCATCCCCACTCTGGTGCGCGGATTCCGCCCCGGACCGCGCGGGCGGCGCGGGCGGCGCGGGCTTCGCGGGCGGCGCGGGCGGCGCGGGCGAGCAATCCCGGTGGCACGACGGCGACATGGGTACGGGACCGGCTGGACGGGCCGTACGGGCCCACTCCTTGGTCGACACCGCCTCCGTGAACTCCTCCGGCGCCGCATGGTGGATCAGGTGTCCAACCGGGATGGTGACCACCCGTCCGCCGGGGACGCGGCGGGCCAGCTCGACGATGCCGTCCTGGGGCACATGGCTGCGTGGGCCGCCGACCACCACGAGGGTCTCGGCGGTGATCCCGCTGAGTCGCTCCAGCCACCTGGGGTCAGGCACGTCGATCTGCCTCCTGACGGCCGGCACCATCTCCCAGTCGAAGGCCAGGTCACCGTCCGGCCTGGTCGGGGCGGTCTGCTCCCGGGGACGGCCGTCCGGTGACCGCACCCACGGCCGACGCGCGCGTGCTCGTCCCCCGGACGGGCCCGTCGATCGGCCGTCAGAGGGAGCCGGAAACCCTGTCGGACGTCCCGGAGTGCCCGCCCTCACGGCCGTGGATACGTTGACCGCGCGGCCGGGTCGTCCGGCAGGCGGGTCCCGGAATGCCCCGGACCCATGGTGTGAGTACCGCACGGGAACGGATTCGGAATGGCAATCCCCCACATCAGGACGGCCGCCCGTCTGGGCCTCTGCGTCGTCACCGCAATCGCCTGCCAGCTGGTGCCGGCGTCGGCGTCGGCGTCGGCGTCGGCGTCGGCGTCGGGGTCGGGGTCGGCGTCAGCCGGCCCGTCACGCGACCTGGTTGTCTCCAAGGCCAAGGGCTTTCCGTCGATCCAGGCGGCGGTCGACGCCGCCCGGCCCGGTGACCGGATCACTGTCCCGCCGGGCGTCTTCCGTGAGCAGGTGGTGATCGGCAAGGATCTGACGATCACCGGCTCGGGCGCCCGGAGGACGACGATTCTGGCCCCGCAAACGCTGGCCCCCGGCGACGACGGCGGCACCTCGATCGTCGAGATCCACAACGGCGCATCCGTCAAGCTGTCCCGACTCGCCGTCAGCGGACCGGGCTCCGGCACATGCACTGCCGGTGCGCTCGGCTCCGGCATTCGGGTGCTCGGGGGCGCCCACCTCGACCTCGGCCGCGCCGCCGTCACCCACATCACCGACACTCCCGCCGCGCGCTGTTTCCGCAGCGCGAACGCCGTCCTCGTCGGGGACCTGCCGACCGGTACGGGCTCGGCGACCATCCACGACACCGAGATCTCGGGCTACCAGGGCGCGGGCGTGGTCGTCCTCAACTCGGGGTCGAGGGCCACCGTCGACCACAGCACCGTCACCGGACACCGGCAGCTGTCGACCGACGGCATCGAGTTCGTGGCCGGCGCGGTCGGACGCGTCACCCGCAACGTCGTCAGGGGCAATGAGTGCCGGGAGCCCGATCCGGACTGCGGCCCCGACTTCTTCAACGAGTTCCAGCACTCGGGCATCGTCGCCGACACGCCGGGCACCGTGGTGCAGCACAACAGCCTCGTCGGCAACCAGGTCGGCATTTACGCCGTCGGCGGGTCGATCGACATCGGCCGCAACGACATCGTGCGGAGTTCGTTCGTCGGCATGGCACTTCAGGACGGCCGGTTCACAGCCCGCAAGGACCGGATCGAGGGCGGCGTCCACGGGGTCGCGGTCGTCGCGTCGTCGGTCGACACGAACGCGCTGCTCGACGGTGTACGGATCAAGCGGACGTCGGGCGCGCCCGTGCAGACCTTCCAGTGCTGCGGCTTCACCGCCACGGCGACCGTGAGGCCGTAGCCGGGCGGACACGGCGGCGGGTCGGCCACCCGTGCGGCCGACCCGAGCCCAAAACGATGCGTCGGCCTGCATGACCAGCACCATCACCGGCTGCTACCACAAATGAGGGAGATCTACAGATACCTGACGGTGCGTCACTACTCGTTGTTCGGCGGTACGGCGTACGCGGTCTCACGCTCGAGCCGTGTACCGCAATCGAACACTGCGGTCACCCTCCGCGTTCGCTCCCCAAGATCTGTGCCAGAACCCATTGCTCGCGTACAAAGCCAGACCAGCGGATGACGAGGTCGTCGGGTGGCCGTTGGTGTTGTAGTTGCCGGCGGTCATCACCTGGGCGTTCCACAGGGAGTTGGCGGCCTGCATCTCGACCGCCCTGCCGAAGCCGGACGGGGAAAGGTCCGGGTGGAGGGTGCGCTTTCCGTCGCTCCAGCGGATCAGGCGCGGGCGGCGTACATCTCCACGTTCCAGGCGCAGTTGGTTTACGGCTTGCTGCAGACGGAGGCGTGTGCGCGTGCTGCGCTCGGCGTCCGGACCGAGGGCAGCCTCGATACCCGGGTTGCGGCGCGGATGGAGCGGCAGCGCATCCCGGAGCGCGAGAACCCGCCATTGAGCCGGCCAACACGAAGAAAGTGCTGGCATCGAGGCTGAAGCAGTGTGGCCGGTGGAGCGGAGGTCCATGATTCTTCTCTCCCCTCCACCGGCCACATTCAGCTCGCGCCTACAACTGCCGGTCCCCTTGCCAGGTGATTGACGTCAGCGCCGCCAGACCACCATGTGCCATGCCTTTGTAGGTCACTTTCCGGGCAGGGCCGACCTCGTGGGCGACGCGTCTCGCCAGCTCCATCCCTTCACGGAACAGCCGTTGCCACTCGTCCTCGTACTTGCTCTCCTCCCGGTCTTGCAGGTACAGGTTGAGCGTGGTGTTGATGCTCTTCGCCCACGTGTACAGATCGGCGACGAGGTCGTCGGACAAGTCCAGCGCGGCGGCGGGATCGTCGGGGAAGAAGTCCCCGAATCCGTCGGAGCGCAGTGGACCGTACTTGTACTCGCCTTCGACCGTGAGGTCGACCGGGTGCGCCGGTGTGCCGTGGCTGTCGCGCTCCCAGTGGAGGCGGTCGCAGCCCCAGCACACCCACTTCGCCGTCCGGTGGCGCTCGTCCCAGTAGCGCACCGACCACGATGGCCCGAGCTGCCTGGCCAGTCGCTGGGCGACCGCCAGGCCCTGCTTGACGTGCTTGCGCAGGTCCGGGCGGGCGGTGAAACCCTCCAGCGGGCGGGACAGCGACCAGGAGCGCAGCGCTTCCGCCAGATCTGTCGGGAGAACCAATCGGTTGTCGTCCAGCGGGACATTGCGGGTGAAGGCGCCGAGGTCCTCGTAGGCCCCGGGGTCCTCCGGCTCGTACAGCGCAGACGGCTCACCCCGGGCCTGCACAAGCACGTGCCGCGGTTCTTCGAGGGTCATACGGGGTTGGCTCCGATCACGTATCCGTTGTCGCCCACGCTAATGGCCAGGCGCTGGGTCTTGCCATTGAAGGCGACCTCGTAGATCGGCCTTCCCGCCCCCTGGGTCCCGACCCTCGTGCCCTCGGTCAGGGCCGTCTTCACGAGGGCCGGGATGTCCTCCACCCGGACCCCCGCGGTCGCGAACTCTCCCGCGTGCCGGAACATGATGTGGATCAGGCCCGCGTTGACGGTGCCCTTCTCGAGCCAGGCGAGGGGCACGCCGGGCTTGGCGTACTCGATCACCCAGATCGTGTCCGCCTTGTTGAACTTCACGCCGGCGTCCTTGAGCCTGTCCAGCAGCTTGGGGTCGAGGGCGCCCCGGGCGATCTTGGCCCGTTCCGCCACGCCGGCCGCGATACGCAGCCCCATGCCCGCCGCGCTGGCGGCGTCGCCGACCTCGAGGGCGCCCTTCTCCCCGTAGATCTTCTTCAGATCTGCGAGTACCTGCGCGGCGTTCTCACCGGTCTTGATGGCCTGCTCGACCCGTCCGGCCAGCTTGACCGCTTCGGCGAGCTTCGTGAACATCGAGGGCGGCACGACCATCGCGGCGGCCCAAGCGCAGCTGGACTTGTCGTGGTGGTAGCACCGGGCGACGTCACCCAGCACAAGCTCGTACAGGATGGCGCCAGCCGTCTCCCCGAAGAGGTTCTGCCAGCCGATCCGGGTGATGTCACCGAAGCTGAAGTGATGGGTCCAGTTGTTCTTCTGGTCCTTGAGCGTCTCCGTCCCGAGGAACAGCGTGTCCGGCTTCGGGCAGCCGGCCTCGGTGGCGGGGACGTCGGGGTTGAGGCAGTAGTAGTAGCTGACCGTGATATCGAGGCGCAGCTCGTACGTCACCGTGCAGCCCTGGGGCACATAGTCGCATGCGTTGAGCTGCTTGGCCGGTCCCGCCTCGGTGACCTTGTCGACGATGTAGAACGTGCCTGCGATCCCCGTCCCGGCGCCCGCCGCGACCTGCTGGTTGGCCTCCTTCCGCTCGGCGGATTCCGCGGCTTTCTGCGCGTCATCTGCGTACTTCTGGGCGTCTTTCGCCGCTTCTTCTGCCGCGGTCGCGGCCACGTCGGCACGTGTTGCGGCTGCGCGTGCGTCCTTGGCGGCCTGTTCTGCCGTGGCTGCGGCGTCGCGGGCGGCACACCCGTTGTGCACACACTTTCATCACAATTGGACGACGTTCCATCACATTTCCCCTTCCTGGCCTTCGTCGGAGTGCCAAGCTCGGGCCCTCAGTTCGGAACCAACTGCCTTGGGGGGCACATGTCTGGGAGAGGAAGTATCCGCGCGAACAGCGCGATCGCGGCCTGCGCCGTGGTGATGGCGGTCGGGCTCGTGGGGTGTGGGGGCACTGCCGACGACGCGAAGTCCGAGGCGGCCACGACGAGCGCGGCGCCCAAGAAGGCCCCGGCCGCGACGCCTTCGCCCGCGTCGGCTCTCGCACTCGTCGATGACGAGGAGAGCGCCGACTCCGCGAAGCCGGTCGTGGTGAAGGTGCTGGACAACGACACACTCACACGCAAGGGCGGTACGCCCAGCACCCTGGAAGTCGCCCTGAGTGCTGGTGAGTTCACGATCGACTTGGCCACCCTGCCGGGTCATGGCACCGCGAAGGTCGACGGGTCGACCATCGTCTATAGGTCCGCCAAGGGATACGGCGGCGCGGACGAGTTCACGTACCAGGTGGATGTGCAGGGCTCGCCGGCGCTGACCGGGACCGCCGTCGTACGGATCACCGTGGCCGCGCCGGCGCCCACGCCGACACCCACGCCCGCGAAGGCGAAGGCGAAGAAGCCCGCGCCGCCCAAGGTCTATTACGCGAACTGCGACGCCGTACGAGCGGCCGGCGCCGATCCCGTCCGCGAAGGGGAGCCCGGCTACGCGCCGCACCTCGACCGGGACGGCGACGGCGTCGGCTGCGAGTCGTCCGGCGGAGGAAGCGGCGGCACGACCGGAGGCAGTGGAGGCAGTGGGGGCGGCAGCGGAGGCGGGTCCGGGGGCACGTACTACGCCAACTGCGCCGCCGCACGGGCCGCCGGTGCCGCTCCCGTTCATGCCGGGGATCCCGGCTATGGGCGGCACCTCGACCGCGACGGGGACGGCGTCGGCTGCGAGTGATCCGCGTACCGCATTCCCGGTAGTCACCCGCCGAGGGGATGGGACGCGCGACTACCGGGAATGGGCATCGCCGCGACGGCCGGGGATGGGCCACGGCCGTCGCAGGTTCATGGGAGAGATAAGGAGAATGCGAAACCGATGAGCAATAGGCTCACGGTTTATGAAGGGAAGATTAAATTCCGCAGCCCTTCAGGCGGACGTCAGACCGCCTTCTTGATGAGCTTTCCGTCCGCCGCGATCACGAACCACTCCCCGTCCAGGCCCTGGCCGTTCACGTCCCCGGGCGTCGCGTCGCCCACGTAGTAGTACAGCGGCCAGTCTCCGTACGTCGCCTGTTCCGCGCCCTCGCCGAGCTTCGTCTCCTTCAGCAGGGCGGCGTCGGCGCCGGCGCCCGCCTTCACGTCCTTCGCGGAGGTGAGGGCCGGCCAGACGGCGATGCAGTCGGCGTCGCAATTGCCCGCGCCGGGCTTGTCCTTGGTGAATCCGTACAGCGTACGGCCCGAATCGTCGACAAGGATCTTGCCGAGCGCCGAGTCCGCGGTCTTGACGGAGGCGGCGGCCGCGGGCTTCCGCGCGGGCTTGGCCGCGTCGTCCCCGGAGCCGTCCGTGGAGCCGCCGCAGGCCGACAGGGTCAGCAGCGCGGCCGTTACGAGCGGTGCCGCGAGCAGTGAAGTTTTACGGGTGCTGCGCATGGTGGTTCCCCCGGTTTGGTGAGTGGGTGCGAGAGTGATGGTTACGCAGAGTTGTACGACGGCAACTGACCCACGGTTCAATCGAATTCAAGAAATCTTCTTTTGAACGAGCCGACTGCGGGCCGCGTACTCCATCGCGACCGACCCAAGACGGAGTCGGTCCCAACGGGAGGATCAAAACAATGCAGAAGCGTTATGCGGCTGTTACCGCCGCCGCAATTGTGCTTGGTGTTGCAGGTGTTACTCCGGCGCTCGCACACAGCGGTCATGACGGCCACGGGGAGCACGCATCGGCCGGCGGCCAGGCTTCGGCCGGCGACGCCAGTACCTTCACCAAGCCCTCCAGCGGGCACGCGCTCGCCTTCGCCGCCCACCTCTCCGGCGCCAACGAGGTGCCGGTCAAGGGCGGGCCCGCCGTGAACGACCCCGACGGCAGGGCCGTTGCCCTCGTCAAGGTCAAGGGCGACCGGGTGACCTTCGCCCTGCAGTGGAAGGGGTTCGTGCCGAGCCTCGGGCACATTCACCAGGGTGCCGCCGGGAAGAACGGCGATGTGAAGGTCCCGCTCTTCGGCACCGCGATGCCGGACTCCGTCCACTCGGCGGCCGGGCAGGTGGCCATCACCGACGCCAAGCTGGCCGACAGCATCCGGAGCAACCCTTCCGGCTTCTATGTGAACCTGCACAGCGCGGAGTTCCCGGGCGGCGCGGTGCGGGGCCAGTTGAAGCCGCTGCACAAGAACGTCAACCCGCTCGACATCATCAAGGGCGGCAAGCTGCGGGCGCTGTCCGACGGCGACCAGGAAGTCCCGAAGAACGACGCGTCCAAGGTCGGCGACCCGGACGGGCACGCGGTGACGTTCCTGCAGCCGAAGGGGACGAACGTCGACTACTCGCTCGCCTGGGTCAACATCAAGAGCCCCACCAACGGCCATATCCACAAGGGCGCGTTCGGGAAGAACGGCGACGTCGTCTTCAACTTCTTCAACCGGCCCGTGCCGGACGGGATCTTCGCGGTCTCCGGGAAGCTGGAGGGACAGAACGCCGACGTGGTGAAGCGTGTCCGCGCCAACCCGCGCAACTACTACGCCAACATCCACACCGCCGAGTTCCCGGACGGTGCGGTGCGCGGACAGCTCCTCCACTGAGCCCGGTCGGTCCCCGCGGAAGGGGTGGCCGCCGATTCCTGGGCGGTCACCCGGCCCGGCTCGCAGCCCGGCCCGTGGGCCCGTCGGCCCGCAGCCGTACTGAACACTTCCGTCCCGCCGTACGTACTCAACAGCACCTCCCCAGGTGGCTGGGCGCGTGACCGTACGGGTACGGCAGGGAACCGGTCACGCGCCCAGCGCGTGTGCCACCGTGTAGATGACCAGGCCCGCCAGTGCGCCGACCACCGTGCCGTTGATCCGGATGAACTGCAGGTCGCGGCCGATGTGCGCCTCGATCTTGCGCGAGGTGTGCTCCGCGTCCCAGCTCGCGACCGTGTCCGAGATCAGCGAGGTGATCTCGGCGCGGTACGTGGTCACCACGTACACCGCCGCGTCCTCCAGCCAGCCCTCCAGCTTCGACTGCAGCCGGCCGTCCGTCGCCAGCCGCGCGCCCAGCGTCAGCAGCGAGGCGCGGGCGCGCAGCCGCAGCTCGCTGTGGTCGTCCTCCGCCGCCGAGATGATCATGCCCCGTATGGAGGACCAGGCCGAGGCGATCACGTCCTGCACCTCGGAACGGGACAGCAGCTCCGACTTCATACGCTCCACCCGGGCGCGGGTGTCCGTGTCCGACTGGAGGTCGGCCGCGAAGTCGGTCAGGAAGCGGTCGATCGCGCCGCGCGCCGGGTGGCCCGGCATGTCACGCATCTCGGTGACGAAGCGCAGCAGTTCCTTGTAGACGCGTTCGCCGACCTTCTTGTCCACGAAGCGCGGGGTCCAGCCCGGCGCCCCGCCCTCGACCGCGTCCATCACCGAGTCCGAGTGCAGGACCAGCCAGTCGTGGGCACGGCCGCAGATCAGGTCGACGGCGCGGTGGTGTGCGCCGTCGGCGACGACCTTCTCCAGGGTCTTGCCGACGCCGGGGGCGATCTCGGCACTGTCGGCGCGGCGGGTGATCGCCTCGCCGACGACCGCCTGGACGTCGGAGTCGCGCAGCACGGTGAGCGCGCCGCGCAGCGCGGTGGACAGCTCGGCGGTGACCCTGTCTGCGTGGGCGGGCTCGGCGAGCCAGGCGCCGAGGCGGCCGCCGATGCCGAGGGCGTGCAGCCGGGTCCGTACGACGTCGCCGGAGAGGAAGTTCTCACCGACGAAGGAGCCGAGCGAGGCGCCGAGCTGGTCCTTCTTGTTCGGGATGATCGCGGTGTGCGGGATGGGCAGGCCGAGGGGATGCCGGAAGAGCGCGGTGACGGCGAACCAGTCGGCGAGGGCGCCGACCATGCCGGCTTCGGCGGCGGCGGCGATGTAGCCGGCCCAGGGGCCGGCGCCGGAGTTCTTCGCCCAGGTGGCGAGCGCGAAGATCACCGCGACGAGGAGGAGCAGGCCGGTCGCGGTCAGCTTCATGCGTCGTACGCCGCGCTGCTTTTCGGCGTCGGCCTCGGTGTACGCGAAGGAGGGAAGGGGGATACGGGGGCGAGGACCCGGCCCCGCTGCCGGGCCCGGCCCGGCCGACCGGCTCGGCTGGTCTGCCCCGCTCAGCTCGGGGGTCTGGCCCGGCCTCCCTGTCCGGCTCGGCTGATCTGTCGGCCGCAGCTGCGCCGACTGGCCCGTCAGGCCCGGCCCGCCTGTCCGGCCTGTCCGGCTCGGCTGATCCGTCGGCTGCGGCTGCGCCGACTCGCCGTCTGCCACGCCCGACTGGTCCGCCCGGCCCGGCTCGGCCGCCCGGCCCGGCTGGCCTGCCTGGCTCGGCTCGGACGACCGGCCCGGCTGATCTGTCGGCTGCGGCTGCGCCGACTGGCCCGCCTCGCCCGCACCGCCCGGCTGGCCTGCCTGGCTCAGCTCGGCCGACTGCCCCGTCAGGCCCGGCCCGCCCGGCCGGCCTGTCCGGATCGGCTGCTCTGTCGGCCGCGGCCGCGCCGACTGGCCCGCCTCACCCGCCTGGCCCGGCTCGCCTGCACCGCTCGGCTCGGCCGACTGCCCCTTCAGGCCCGGCTCGGCCGACTCGCTCGGCTGGTCCGGCTGATCCGGTTCTGTACGTTCCATCCGGTCCTCCCGTCCGCGCGCGCCTCGTACGCATTGTCCCTACCTCAGGTACTCCTGGGGCGCACATCGAGTTCCCGCGCCATGTCGGATGATGTGCTCATGAACAAACGCCGTGGGTACGCGACGCTCGCCGCCCTCACCACCGTGGTCGCCCTCGTCAGCGGCGCGATATACCTCGGCGTCGGGGCCGCCCAGGGCCGGACCGCCGCCCGTGCGCCCGTCGCCGCGCCCGCGGTCTGGGTCGGGACCTGGGCCGCCGCACCCGCCAAGGCCGCCCCCGCCGTCGGAGGCCACGCCGGCCGGTCCGTACGCAATGTGGTGCACACCAGTATCGGCGGGACCGCCGCCCGGATCACCCTCACCAACCTCCTCGGCGAGCAGCCGCTCAAGATCGCCCAGGTCTCGCTGGCCGTGCGCGCGGGCCACGGTCCCGCGGCCGTGGCCGGGACTCTGCGACGGGTGACGTTCCAGGGCGCGGGTGCCGTCACCCTCGCGGTCGGCGGGCAGCGCGTCAGCGACCCCGTCGCGCTCGGGATCCCGTACGACGGCGATCTCCTCGTCACCGTCGCCACCACCTCCCCCGGCGAGCCGGTCACCGTCCACCCGCAGGCGCGCCAGACCTCGTACATCGCGGACGGCGACCGTACGCAGGACGCCGGCGGAGACGCGTACACCCGGCGGACCGGCGCCTGGCAGCACCTCAGCGGCGTCGACGTGCTGACCCGGGACACACGCGGCGCGGTCGTCGCCATCGGCGACTCGATCACCGACGGGGTCACCTCCACCTCCGACGCCAACCGCCGCTGGCCGGACGTACTCGCCGACCGGCTCAACCGCCACAGCAGGCACCACTACGGCGTGCTCAACCAGGGCATCAGCGGGAACCGCCTGCTGACCGACGGCCGCGGCCCCAGCACGCTGGCCCGCTTCGACCGCGATGTGCTCGCGCGGGCCGGCGTCAGGACGGTGATCGTCGCGATCGGCATCAACGACCTGCTGCGCGGGCCGGACACAAGCGCCGACCGGCTCACGGCCGGCTACGCCGAGCTCACCCGGCAGGCCCACGCGCGCGGCCTCCGCGTCGTCGGCGCGACCCTGATGCCCTGCGCCGGGCACCGCCACTGCACCCGGGCCCTCGAAGCCGTACGCGACAAGGTCAACGCGGCCATCCGCACCGGCCGGATCTTCGACTCGGTCGTCGACTTCGACCGGGCGCTGCGCGATCCGTACGCACCCGACCGGCTGCGCCCGGCGTACGACTCGGGCGACCATCTCCACCCCAGCGACGCCGGCTACGCGCGGATGGCCAGGGCCGTGGACCCGGCGCGGCTGTAACGCCCGCCGGAACGGCCTCAGCCGAGCTCCTTGCGCCCGTCGCGCTCGTCCTTCTCCAGCCCCTTCTTCAGCCTCGGCTGCTTCTCCAGCTCGGCCCGCTCCGCCCGTTCCGCCTTCAGCCGCTGCTTCTCCGCCCGGGTGCGCTTGCGCTCCACGCCCACGCCGCCCATGATCGCGAAGCCCGTGATCCTCACCCGCGGCGCCGCCGGGTCCGGCAGGCCCTCGCTCTGGCCCTGCTCGCCGAAGCCGCCCATCAGGCCGAAACCGCCGACCTCGACGTTCAGGTCCGGCGGTACGACGATGTGGACACCGCCCATGATCGCGAAGCAGCGGATCACGGTCTCGCGGTCCTCGAAACGGGCCTCGCGCAGGTCGAGTTCGCCGCCGCCCATCAAAGTGAAGGTGGTGAACTTCCGGCCCACCGTCCAGGTGCCCTTCCGCCCGAACCCGCCCCAGAACGCGAACGCCCCGTTCGACGTCGCCGGTCCGCCGACACGCTGCGCCCAGCCACCGGACCCGGTGGCCACCGGCGACGGCGCCGTGCCCACCACCGGCAGGCCGCCCACCGGAAGGTCGCTGACCAGCGGCTCCAACTCGCCGTGCGTACGCGCCCTGTAGGCCGCGTCCAGGCGCTGCTCGAACTCCTCCATGTCGAGCCGCCCCTCCGCCACCGCCTCACGCAGCCGCTCGGCCACCCGTTCGCGCTCGGAGTCGGAGGCACGCATCTCAGGGAGTTCGCTCGTCATACCGGCAGCCTAGTCAAGGCCGATCCGCCCTCCCAGTGCCGGTCACAGAGTCACACAGTCAAAGAGTCACGAAGTCACGAAGTCACGGAGCCACGGAGCCACGGAGCCACGCAGTCACAGACCTGATCTCTCCGCGTACATTTTCGCGATCACGGCCTCGATGTCCGGCTCCCGCACCGACAGATCCACCAGCGGGTACTCCGCCGCCAGCGCCGCCACCAGTGGCGCCGCCGACTGGGAGGCGGGGAAGGCCAGCCACTGCCGAGGCCCCTCCACCTTCACCGCGCGGGCGGAGTCCAGTGCCACCGGCGGCAGTTCGCGCTCGAAGTCCACCACCAGGGTCCGCTCGCTCTCGCCCACCTCGTGCAGTCCGGCGAGCGCCCCGTCGTACATCAGCCGTCCGTGGTCGATCACCATCACCCGCTTGCACAGCTGCTCTATATCGGTCAGATCGTGCGTGGTCAGCAGCACCGTCGTCGACCGCTCGGCATTCAGGTCCCGCAGGAATTCCCGCACCTTCGCCTTGGAGATCACATCGAGCCCGATCGTCGGCTCGTCGAGATACAGCACCTCGGGATCGTGCAGCAGCGCCGCCGCAATGTCCCCGCGCATCCGCTGCCCCAGCGAGAGCTGCCGCACCGGCACGTCCAACAACTCGGCCAGATCGAGGAGTTCGACACAGCGGTCCAGGTTCTCCCGGAACCGCTTGTCGGGGATCCGGTACATCCGGTGCACCAGCCGGTACGAGTCCTTCAGCGGCAGGTCCCACCACAGCGTCGTGCGCTGCCCGAACACCACGCCGATCCGCTGCGCCAGCCTCGTACGCTCCCGGGACGGATCGATGCCCGCGACCCGCAGCCGCCCGCCGCTCGGCGTCAGAATCCCCGTCAGCATCTTGATGGTGGTGGACTTCCCGGCCCCGTTCGGACCGATGTAGCCGACCATCTCACCGCGCGGCACACGGAAGCTGATCCCGTCGACCGCCCGCACCTGATGCTTCTCGCGGCGCAGCCTGCCCGTCCTGCGCCGTACGTCGAAGACCTTCTCGACGCCCTCGAGCTCGATGAAATCCATGAAGTCCCCCCTCAGCTCCCCGTGCTCCGGTACGAACGAAGGCCCACCCGCCACGCGAGCCCGGCCAGCCAACAGCACACCGCCGCGACCACCGGCGGCAGGAAGGCCAGCCACTGCGGCAGATCCAGCGGATAGGGCCGGCCCAGCACATACAGCGCGGGCAGCCAGTTGACGAAGGCCAGCGGCACGACGTACGTCACGCCACGCACCAGGTCCTTCGCGAAGATCGTCGGCGGATACTGGAGCAGCGTGTTCCCGCCGTACGTGAAGGAGTTCTGCACCTCCGAGGCGTCCTGCGCGATGAACTGGAACGCCGCCCCGCCCACGAACAGCGCCGAGAAGATCGCCCCGCCGCTGAGCACCATCAGCGGCAGCATCAGCACCCGCAGCGGCGTCCAGTCGATGTCCAGGACGAGCAGGCCGTACCCCAGCACCAGCAGCCCCTGAGTGATCCGTCCCAGCCGGCGCAGCGCGAACCGGTCCGCGGCCACCTGCGCGAGCACCGGAACGGGCCGCACCAGCAGCGTGTCCAGCGTCCCGTCGCGCACCCGCCGCCCCAGCCGGTCCATCGACCCCATCACCAGATCGGCGAGGCCGAAGGAGGTGCCCGCCGCCCCGTACAGAAAGGCGATCTCGGGCAGCGAGTAGCCGCCCAGCGCGTCGACGTGCGAGAACATCAGCAGGATCGCGACGAAGTCGAAGGCGGTCGCCGCGAAGTTCCCGAACGCCGTCATCACGAACGACGCGCGGTACGTCATCGTGGAGCGGATCCACATCGCCGCGATCAGGCCGTACGCCCGCAGCCCGTTCGACAGCACCGACGGCGCCTCAGCCACCCTGGACCACCACCCTGCGTGTCGCGATCGTCTGAAGCGCCCGCCCCGCGGCCAGCAGCGCCAGCGCCCAGCCGCCCTGGAAGGCGTACGCCTCGACCAGCCCCCACCCGGTGCGCCTGCCGAGGAAGACATCCGCCGGGACCTGCAGCAGCGACGACCAGGGCAGCGCCCGTGCCACCTCACCCAGCGTGCCCGGAAACAGGTTCAGCGGCAGCAGCATCCCGGAGAAGAACATCCCCGCCAGCCCGCAGATCTGCATCACCCCGGCCCCGTCCATCAGCCAGAACGCGGAGAGCGCCACCAGGAACCTGACCGCGAAACTCACCACCACGCCCAGGGTCACCGACACCAGGAAGGCGAGCCACGTCAACGGCGAGAGCGGCAGCGCCAGATCGAAGGCGAGCGCACCGAGCACCATCGGCACGATCCCGCGACCCATGAGGTGGAAGGCCGCCCGCCCCAAGTCGCCGGCCAGCCACCACAGTTGAAGGTCGGCGGGCCGGTACAGGTCGATCGCGACATCGCCGGTACGGATCCGCTCGACCAACTCGTCCTCGAAACCGCCGCCCATCATGGCGCAGGTCATCAGCAGTGCCTGTCCCAGCCACACATAGGTGAGGGCCTGGGAGAGGTCGTACCCGCCCAGGTGCGGACGCTCGTCCCACAGGGCGATATAGGTGTACGCCATGATGAAGCCGAAGACGGTGTTGGTGAACACGCCTGCCGCCGTGGCCACCCGGTACGTCGCATAGCGCCGGAACGCACCCGCCGCAACGACCGCGTAAAGCCGCATGTCGACCCCCTCCGCCGCCGGGCACCAAAGCGCACGACCCTAGCCCAGGGCGGGCGGCCGCCGCGACCGCTTTACGGCCGCCAAGGTCCAGGGGTTGCGCCGGGGAAACGGGCAATATGAGTGACATGAGCGACGAGCCACAGCAACAGGGCTGGACACCCAAGGACGCGACCGTCGTCGGACTGGGGCCCGCGTCCGCCCCCGGGAAGCAGGAGAAGAGGGGCAAGAACGCCGGCAAGGGCCGCACCGGGCGCACCGGCTGGCGCCGTGTCATTCCGACCTGGCGGATGGTGCTCGGCACATTCCTGATCGTCGCACTGCTGCTGATCGGCGGCTTCCTGGCCGGCTACATGCTCGTCGACATCCCACCCGCCAACGCCGCGGCCACCGGCCAGTCCAATGTCTACTTCTTCAAGGACGGCACGCAGATCGCCCGCGACGGCGAGATCAACCGCGAGAACGTCAAGCTCGCGCAGATTCCGCTGACGGTGCAGCGGACCGTACTCGCCGCCGAGGACCGGGAGTTCTACTCCGAACGCGCCGTCGACCCCCAGGCGATGGTCCGCGCCGGCTGGAACACGCTGACCGGCAAGGGCAAGCAGTCCGGCTCCACCATCACCCAGCAGTACGTCAAGAACTACTACCTGGGTCAGGAGCAGACCGTCTCCCGGAAGGTCAAGGAGTTCTTCATCTCGATCAAGCTGGGCCGTGAGGAGAGCAAGAGCGACATCCTCGAGGGCTATCTCAACACCAGCTACTTCGGACGCAACGCGTACGGCATCCAGGCCGCGGCCCAGGCGTACTACGGCCAGGACATCAAGGACATCGACACCGCGAAGGGCGCCTATCTGGCCTCGCTCCTCAACGCCCCGAGCGCGTACGACGTCGCCACCCACCCCGAGAACAGGGCCGCGGCGCTGCGGCGCTGGCACTATGTGCTCGACGGCATGGTCAAGGAGAAGTGGCTCAGCCCCGCCGACCGCGCGGCCATGAAGTTCCCCGTGCCGCAGACGGCGAAGCCCGCGACGAACCTCTCCGGCCAGCGCGGCTACCTCGTCCAGGCCGTCGAGGACTACCTCACCAACAACAAGATCATCGATGAGAACACCCTGGCCGCCGGGGGCTACCGGATCACCACCACGCTCGAGCGCAAGAAGCAGAAGGCCTTCGCCAAAGCCGTCGACGACCAGGTGATGTCCAAGCTCGACAAGGGCCGCGAGGCCGACCGCAACGTCCGCGTCGGCGGCGCTTCCATCGACCCGGCCACCGGCAAGGTCGTCGCCATGTACGGCGGCGTCGACTACACCAAGCAGTACGTCAACAACGCCACCCGCCGCGACTACCAAGTCGGCTCCACCTTCAAGCCGTTCGTCTTCACCGCCGCCGTCCAGAACGAGTCCACCACCCAGGACGACGAAACCATCACCCCCAACACCGTCTACGACGGCACCAACAGGCGTTACGTGCGGGGCTGGAGCGGCAAGCCCTACAGCCCCGCCAACGAGGACGAGTTCTCGTACGGCCCCATCACCGTGCGCACCGCCACCGACAAGTCCGTCAACGCGGTCTACGCGCAGATGGCCATGGACGTCGGCCCCGGCAAGGTCAAGCAGACCGCGATCCACCTCGGAATCCCCGAGAACACCCCGGACCTGACCGCCTCCCCCTCCATCGCGCTGGGCCCGGCCACCGCCAGCGTCCTCGATATGACGGAGGCGTACGCGACCCTCGCCAACCACGGCAGGCACGGCACGTACACGCTGGTCGAGAGGGTGACCAAGGGCGGCGAGAACGTACCGGTCCCCAAGGCGGCCGAGGAGCATGCCGTCAGCCGGGAGGCCGCCGACACGACAACCTCGATGCTGCAGAGCGTGGTCGACGGCGGCACCGGCACCGCGGCACAGTCCGCGGGACGCCCCGCGGCAGGCAAGACCGGCACGGCGGAAGAGGACCAGGCCGCCTGGTTCGCCGGCTACACCCCGGATCTGGCGACGGTGGTCGCGGTGATGGGCCAGGACCCGGTCACGGGCGTGCACAAGCCGCTGTACGGGGCGCTCGGGCTGCCGCGGATCAACGGCGGCGGTGCGCCGGCGAAGATCTGGGGCCAGTTCACGGGTGCTGCGCTCGAGGGCTCCGAGGTCGAGGAGTTCGACCTGAAGCTGCAGGAGGGCGCGGAAGAGGTGCGGCCCCCGTGGGAATCGGAGGAGCCCGAGGAATCCCCGGAGCCGACCGAGTCTTCGGAGGAACCGTCCGAGACGCCGGAGACCCCGGACACGCAGGAACCGACCGAGGGCAGCACGGAGACCGGCGACGAGACCGACGGTGGCACGGACGCCGGCGGCGAGACCGACGGCGGCACGGACGGCGGCGGCACGGACGGCGGCGGCACCACGACCCGTAGACGGATGAGCGACGGCGGTAGGGACGACGATGGTACGGACACCGGCGGTACGGCCGATGGCAGGGCGGGCAGCAAGCCCACCCGCGCGGCCCGTCGTCAGTGACCCGAGGTCGCCTTCAGCCCCACCACCGCGACCAGCAGCAGACAGACGAAGAAGATCCGGGCGGCGGTCAGCGGCTCGTTCAGCACCAGCATGCCGACCACCGCCGCACCGGCCGCACCGATACCGACCCAGACGCCGTAGGCGGTACCGATCGGCAGGGTCCTGGCGGCGTGCGACAGCAGCAGCATGCTCGCGACGATCCCGAGCCCGGTGAACAGACTCGGCCACAGCCGGGTGAACCCGTCGGTGAACTTCATTCCGATCGACCAGCCGACTTCGAGCAGACCGGCGACAACAAGCAGAACCCAGGCCATGACGGCACCTCCGAGACGCGGACTTTCAGCGGGGTGCGTCGTCTTTGCGTTACCCGGTACGGCGCGTCTCGTCGGGATCGGCCAAACCTAGCAAAGGCGGCGTAAAGGACCCATCAGAAAGGGCTGGCGACGTCTGCCACCAGCCCTCCTTCCGCCCACTTTCTGTCTGCAGTCCGGCCTCTGACCAGGCCTTTCGCGCGTCCTACAAGTACAGCCCGGTGGAATCCTCGGACCCCTGGAAACGGTCCGCGGCGACCGCGTGCAGATCGCGCTCCCGCATCAGCACGTACGCCACACCGCGCACCTCGACCTCGGCGCGGTCCTCGGGGTCGTACAGCACCCGGTCACCCGGCTCCACGGTCCGTACGTTCTGCCCCACCGCGACCACTCCGGCCCAGGCGAGGCGCCGGCCGACCGCGGCGGTCGCCGGAATGACGATGCCGCCGCTGGAACGCCGCTCACCCTCCGGGATGTCGGTCCTCACCAGCACGCGGTCGTGCAGCATGCGGATGGGCAGCTTGTCATGGGTGGTGTTGTCGCTCACGCCTCGAACCTACCTGCCCGGGACCGTTCCGTACGCCGCTGAGTCACGCCCGGCGCCTTCTCACCGAGAAGGCGAGCAGCCCCACAACCGCCACGGTCACCAGGGCCACCGGCACCAGTCGCTCCAGCCGAGGCCCGCCGTCCTCCGAGACGAACTGCGCCTTGACGTCGGACACGGCGCGGTTCACGGCGACGACCGCGCGCCCTGCGGTGTGATCCACGGTCGAGGCGAGCCTCGCCTTCGCGTCGCCGATGACCGTCTTCGGGTGAACGCGCACCCCGATCTCGTCGAGCGTCTCGGCAAGCTGGTCGCGCCTGCGGACGATATCCGCCTCGATCTGCGCAGGGGTCCTGGCATCCGACACCGCGCTGCCTCCGTGGTCGTTTCCGGTAGTCCTTCCTCGACAGTCTGTCAGCTCGGCCGCCACCGCACCCAACGGCACCCCTATTACGCTCGACGGCGTACACCGTCACGTCCCCTCAAGGAGAACCATGAGCGAGCGACTCCAGCCCGGCGACATCGCCCCCGACTTCACCCTGCCCGACGCGGACGGCAACGAGGTCTCGCTCGCGGAGCACAAGGGCCGGAAGGTGATCGTCTACTTCTACCCGGCGGCTCTGACCCCCGGCTGCACCAAGCAGGCCTGCGACTTCACGGACAATCTGGAGCTGCTGACGGGCGCCGGCTACGACGTGATCGGCGTGTCCCCGGACAAGCCGGAGAAGCTGGCGAAGTTCCGCGAGAAGGAGAGCCTGAAGGTCACGCTGGTCGGCGACCCGTCCAAGGAGACGCTGGAGGCTTACGGCGCCTTCGGCGAGAAGAAGCTGTACGGCAAGACGGTGACCGGCGTGATCCGCTCGACGATCGTGGTCGACGAGGAGGGCAAGGTCGAGCGCGCGCTGTACAACGTGAAGGCGACGGGCCATGTAGCCAAGATCATCAAGGACCTGGGCGTCTGAGAGGCCCCCTGTTCGCGGAAGGGCCCGCACCCCCCGGCGGGGCGGGGCCGTCCCCGCACCCCACCCCGGGGCGACGGACACCCAGATAGT
>NZ_JBHWWF010000019.1:77310-176217 GCF_042736455.1 Streptomyces sp. NPDC060064 | reverse complement strand
GTTCTCCCGCCTGAAGGACGCGTTCAACGGGCGGTAGCCGTTGGGGGGTGCGGGTTGGGGGGGGGGGGGGCCCGGGCCCCCCCCCCCAAACCCCGCCGCGGGGGGGTTGGGGGGGGCCCCCCCCCCCCGCCGGGGGGGCCGCGGGCTAGGCGGCCCGGCGTGCGTGGGCGCCCCGCCGGCCGGCCCCGGTAGGCGCGCCGCCCCGCGGAGGTGGTGCAGGGTCCGGGGCAAGCCCGGGGAGGGGTCCGGGACAGGCCCCGGGGAGGCCGTCAGGCCAGGCGGGCGCGGAGCTCGTCGAGGACCGCGGTCAGTGCCACGGGCGACTGCTCCCCGCTCTCCATGTCCTTGAGCTGGACCATGCCCTCGGCGAGGTCGCGCTCACCGGCAACGAGCGTGTACCGCGCGCCCGAGCGGTTCGCGCTCTTCATCGCGCCCTTCAGGCCCTTCGCTCCGTACGAGAAGTCGGCCGCCACTCCCGCCCGGCGCAGCTCGGTCACCAGGGCGAAGAGTACGCGCCGCGCCTCCTCGCCGAGCGGGACCGCGAACACGCTGGTGGTGGAGGGGAGTTCGAGCTCGATGCCCTCCGCCTCCAACGCCAGGATCGTACGGTCCACGCCGAGTGCCCAGCCGACCGACGGGAGCGCCGGGCCGCCGATCATCTCGGAGAGGCCGTCGTAGCGGCCGCCGCCGCCCACCGCGGACTGCGAGCCGAGACCGTCGTGGACGAACTCGAACGTCGTGCGCGTGTAGTAGTCGAGGCCGCGCACCAGCTTCTCGTCGTCCTCGTACCCGACACCCGCCGCGGTCAGCAGCTCACGCACCTCCTCGTGGTACGCCTTGCACGCGTCGCACAGATAGTCGCGCAGCATCGGCGCGCCCACCAGCTGCTTCTGCACCTCGGCGCGCTTGTCGTCGAGGACCCGCAGGGGGTTGATCTCGATCCGGCGCCGGGTGTCCTCGTCCAGCTCGAGCGCGCGCAGGAAGCCCTGCAGCGCGTCCCGGTAGACGGGGCGGCACTCCTTGTCGCCCAGCGAGTTCAGCAGGATGCGGAAATCGCGCAGGCCGAGCGAGCGGTACGCCTGGTCGGCCAGGATGATCAGCTCGGCGTCGAGCGCCGGGTCCTCCGCGCCGATCGCCTCGGCGCCGACCTGCGAGAAGTGCCTGTAGCGGCCCTTCTGCGGGCGTTCGTAGCGGTAGTACGAGCCCGAGTACCAGAGCTTCACCGGCAGGTTGCCGGCCTTGTGGAGGTTGGCCTCCAGCGCCGCGCGCAGCACTGATGCGGTGCCTTCGGGACGCAGCGCCAGCTTGTCGCCGCCCTTGGTCTCGAAGGCGTACATCTCCTTGGAGACGATGTCGGTGGACTCGCCGACGCCGCGCGAGAACAGCTCGACGTTCTCGAATCCGGGCGTCTCGATGTAGCCGTAGCCGGAGTTCTTCAGCGGTGCGGCGATCGCCTCACGCACCGCGAGGGTCACCGCGGACTTCGGCGGAATCAGGTCGTACGTGCCCTTGGGGGCCTGAAAGGTGCTCACGGGAAACTCTCGTCACATTCCTCGTCGGGGAGCTTCGGCGCTCCCGAGGCCGGCGGCCACATCCCGCAAGTACGGATTGGCGGCACGCTCGCGGCCGATGGTCGTCTGGGGGCCGTGGCCGGACAGCACCACGGTCGAGTCGTCGAGCGGCAGGCACACACGCGCCAGCGACTCGAGCATCTCGGCCTGGTCGCCGCCGGGCAGGTCCGTGCGTCCGATGGAGCCGGCGAAGAGCAGATCTCCCGAGAAGAAGACCGACGGGATGTCATCGGCCTCGGGCATCTGAAACGTCACCGACCCCTTGGTATGGCCGGGCGCATGCGCAACCGAGAAGTCGAGACCGGCGAGGCGCAGCTCGGCGCCGTCGGTCAGTTCCTTGACGTCGTCCGGCTCTCCCACGGTCAGCTCGCCCATCAGCGGCATCCCGATCGACCGGCCCAGCGCCTTCTCCGGGTCGCTCATCATGTACCGGTCCGCGGGGTGGATCCACGCGGGTACGTCATGGGCTCCGCACACCGGCACGACCGAGGCGACATGGTCGATGTGGCCATGAGTCAGCACGACGGCGACAGGCTTGAGCCGATGCTTCGCAAGCGCTTCTTCGACTCCCTGAGCGGCCTGGTGGCCGGGGTCGATGATCACGCACTCCTCGCCTGCGGCCGGGGCGACCAGGTAACAGTTGGTCCCCCAGGCCCCTGCGGGGAACCCGGCAATAAGCACGTTCGTCCTCGGTGTGGTCGTCGAGAGGGATAAAGCTGTATTGAATTGCAGCAGATCAGAGCCTACCGGCGCTGCTCGTCCCACAGCCAACCCGTATACGGTACGGGGCACACTCGGCCGGTCGGCATCACGCGACATACAAGGAGAAGACCCGGTGGTCAGCAGCGATCAGCGGCGGCGTCAGCTCGCCAGGGAGAAGTTCGAGCGCCAGCAGCAGCGTCGGCATAAGTCCCGGAAGACGAAGCAGCGGAACACGATCATCGCGGCTGCGGTCGTGTTGGTGCTCGCCGGGGGCGCCGCGTACGCCTCGGTCGGGCTCTCCGACGGGGACACCAAGGTCAAGGAGTCGGCGGACGACAGCCAGTCCCCCAGCGCCACCCCGTCCAAGAGCGAGAGCACCAGCCCCGAGCCCGCCATGGCGATCGACAAAGCGGCGAAGTACTCGATGTCGCTCAAGACGAACGAGGGCGACATCAAGATCGCGATGGACGCGGCGAAGACGCCGCACACCGCGAACTCCTTCAAGTCCCTCGCGGACAAGGGGTACTTCAACGGCACGAAGTGTCACCGGCTGACCACGCAGGGCATTTTCGTGCTGCAGTGCGGCGACCCGAAGGGCGACGGCACGGGCGGGCCCGGCTACACGATCCCCGACGAGAATCTGACCGCGCTGGGTAAGGCGGGCGCCGACGGCACGGTGACGTATCCGGCCGGGACGGTGGCGATGGCCAATACCGGCCAGCCGCACTCCGGAGGCAGTCAGTTCTTCCTCGTCTACAAGGAGACAAAGCTGCCGCCCAGCTACACGCCGTTCGGAACGATGGACGAGGCGGGCCTGAAGGTCGTCCAGGACGTGGCGAAGGCCGGAGTCGCGGGCGGGGCCCAGGACGGCGGCCCGAAGAAGGCCGTCACCATCGAGAAGGCGGCTGTCACGAAGGTGTGAGCCGGGCAATTTCGGCCGCGCTGAGTGCGGACAGCCGGGCGGCCGGTCGCCTAGATTGGCGTTGTGCAGGGCGGGCGAGCAGCCCGCCCCCAGGAAACTGTGGACGATGCCCGGGGGCAACACCCTCTTGCGGGCATCAGGTGGAGGAGGCGCTGTGAGCAGCGACCCGTGGGGCCGTGTCGATGAGACGGGCACCGTGTACGTGCGTACTGCCGATGGCGAGCAGGTCGTCGGATCGTGGCAGGCGGGCACTCCCGAGGAGGCCCTGGCCTACTTCGAGCGCAAGTACGAGGGCTTGGTGGTCGAGATCGGCCTCCTCGAGCGGCGGGTGAAGACCACCGATCTCTCGGCCAAGGACGCCCAGACCGCCATCGATCATCTGCGTCAGCAGGTGGATGAGCATCACGCCGTGGGTGACCTCGGCGCGCTGCGTGTCCGACTCGACGCTCTCGTCGCGACGGTGGACAAGCGCCGCGAGGAGCGCAAGGTCCAGAAGGCGAAGCAGAACGACGAGGCGCGGCACTCCAAGGAGGCGCTGGTCGCCGAGGCCGAGGAGCTGGCGCAGAGCGAGCAGTGGCGCTCCGCGGGCGAGCGGCTGCGCGCGCTGGTGGACACCTGGAAGGGCCTTCCCCGGCTCGACCGGAAGTCCGACGACGAGCTGTGGCACCGTTTCTCGCACGCGCGGTCCGCGTTCTCCAAGCGCCGCAAGGCGCACTTCGCCTCGCTGGACGCGCAGCGCGAGGAGGCCCGTAAGGCCAAGGAGAAGCTGGTCGCCGAGGCCGAGTCGCTCTCCGGCTCGACCGACTGGGGCGTGACGGCCGCCCGCTACCGCGAGCTGATGGCGGAGTGGAAGGCAGCGGGCCGCGCCCAGCGCGAGGCCGAGGACGACCTGTGGAACCGTTTCCGCGGCGCCCAGGACGTCTTCTTCGCCGCGCGCAGCGGGGTCTTCGCCGAGCGGGACGCCGAGCAGGGCGAGAACCTCAAGCTCAAGGAGGAGCTCGCCGTCGAGGCCGAGAAGCTGATGCCGGTGACGGACCTCAAGGCCGCGCGTGCCGCCTTCCGGTCCATCAACGAGCGCTGGGAGGCCATCGGCCACGTACCGCGTGACGCCCGGCCCAAGGTCGAGGGCCGGATGCACGCGGTGGAGCGTGCCCTGCAGGAGTCCGAGGAGAACGAGTGGCGCCGGACGAACCCTGAGGCGCGTGCGCGTGCCGCGGGTCTGACGGGTCAGCTCCAGGCGGCCGTGGACAAGCTGCGCGGGCAGATCGACGCGGCGCGCGCGGCGGGCAACAACACCAAGGCCGACAAGCTCGCCAAGGAGCTCGAGGGCCGGCAGGCGCTGCTCGACCAGGCCCTGAAGGGCCTGGAGGAGTTCGGCGGCTGAGAGACCCCGCAGGCGGCCCCGGTACGGGATGCGTACCGGGGCCGCCTCATGTCCGGCTGGGGGCTGCGGAGCCACTGCCGGGATGTCCGGCTGGGGGCTGCGGCCACTGCCCGGCTACGGCCTGCGGCTCATGCCCCGCTGCTGCGGGCCGAGGTCACCCGGTACACGTCGTAGACGCCCTCCACGCCCCGTACCGCCTTCAGTACGTGCCCGAGGTGCTTCGGGTCGCCCATCTCGAAGGTGAAGCGCGAGGTGGCCACCCGGTCGCGGGAGGTCTGGACGGCCGCAGACAGGATGTTGACGTGCTGGTCCGACAGGACGCGGGTGACGTCCGAGAGAAGCCTGGACCGGTCGAGCGCCTCGACCTGGATGGCGACCAGGAAGACGGACGACTGGGTCGGGGCCCATTCGACCTCGAGGATGCGCTCCGGCTGCTGCGAGAGCGAGTCGACGTTGACGCAGTCGGCCCGGTGGACCGATACGCCGGAGCCGCGCGTGACGAAGCCGATGATGGGGTCGCCGGGGACGGGCGTACAACAGCGGGCGAGCTTGACCCAGACATCCTCGACGCCCTTGACCACCACGCCGGGGTCGGCATTGGCGCGGCGCTTGCTGCGGCCGCCGTGCGTGGGCGGTGTGCTCTCGGCGATGTCCTCGCTCGCGGCCTCCTCGCCGCCGAGGGCCTGCACCAGTTTCTGTACGACGCCCTGCGCGGCCACATGGCCCTCGCCGATCGCCGCGTACAGGGACGAGATGTCCGGGTAGCGCATCTCGTGCGCCAGTGTGACGAGCGAGTCGCCGGTGAGAATGCGCTGGATCGGCAGGTTCTGCTTGCGCATGGCCCGCGCGATGGCGTCCTTGCCGTGCTCGATGGCCTCGTCGCGACGCTCCTTGGAGAACCACGCGCGGATCTTGTTGCGCGCCCGGGGCGACTTGACGAAGCCCAGCCAGTCGCGGGAGGGTCCGGCGCCTTCGGCCTTGGAGGTGAAGACCTCCACCAGGTCGCCGTTGTCGAGGGTCGATTCGAGCGGGACGAGCCGTCCGTTGACCCGCGCCCCTATGGTCCGGTGGCCGACCTCGGTGTGCACGGCGTACGCGAAGTCGACGGGCGTGGCGCCGGCCGGCAGCGCTATGACGTCGCCCTTCGGCGTGAAGACGAAGACCTCGTTGCGGGAGAGGTCGAAGCGCAGGGACTCGAGGAACTCGCTGGGGTCCTCGGTCTCCTTCTGCCAGTCGAGGAGCTGGCGCAGCCACGCCATGTCGTTGATGTTGTCGTCCTTGCCGGCCTTCTTCGGTACGTCGGAACGCACCTTGGAGGCACCGGCGGAGGGCTCCTGCTTGTACTTCCAGTGCGCCGCGATGCCGTACTCGGCACGGCGGTGCATGTCGAAGGTACGGATCTGCAGCTCGACGGGCTTGCCGTTGGGGCCGATCACCGTGGTGTGCAGCGACTGGTACATGTTGAACTTCGGCATCGCGATGTAGTCCTTGAACCGGCCGGGGACCGGGTTCCATCGCGCATGGACGGTGCCGAGTGCGGCGTAGCAGTCGCGGACGCTGTCGACGAGGACACGGATGCCCACCAGGTCGTAGATCTCCGCGAAGTCACGGCCGCGGACGATCATCTTCTGGTAGACGCTGTAGTAGTGCTTCGGCCTGCCTGTGACGGTCGCCTTGATGCGGGCGGCGCGCAGATCGGACTGGACCTCGTCGGTCACTATGGCGAGGTACTCGTCACGCTTGGGCGCGCGCTCGGCGACGAGCCGCACGATCTCGTCGTACATCTTGGGGTAGAGGATCGCGAAGGCGAGGTCCTCCAGCTCCCACTTGATGGTGTTCATGCCCAGGCGGTGGGCCAGGGGCGCGTAGATCTCAAGGGTCTCGCGGGCCTTCTTCTCCTGCTTCTCCCGCTTGAGATAGCGCATGGTGCGCATGTTGTGCAGCCGGTCGGCGAGCTTGATGACCAGGACGCGCGGGTCCTTGGCCATGGCGACGACCATCTTGCGTACGGTCTCGGCCTGCGCGGCCTCGCCGAACTTGACCTTGTCGAGCTTGGTGACGCCGTCGACGAGGAGGGCGACCTGGTCGCCGAAGTCGCGGCGCAGGGTGTCCAGGCCGTACTCGGTGTCCTCGACGGTGTCGTGCAGCAGCCCGGCCATCAGGGTCGCCGGGTCCATGCCGAGCTCGGCGAGGATGGTGGTGACGGCGAGCGGGTGCGTGATGTATGGGTCGCCGCTCTTGCGCTTCTGGCCGCGGTGCCAGCGCTCGGCCACCTGGTAGGCGCGCTCGACCTGGCGGAGCGTGGAGGTCTCGATCTTGGGGTCGTTGCTGCGCACTATCCGCAGCAGCGGTTCCAGGACGGGGTTGTACGGCGAGGAGCGCTGCACGCCCAGGCGGGCGAGGCGGGCGCGTACGCGGTTCGAGGAGCCGCCGGTCCGGGGCACGGAGGCGGGCGGGGGCTTGGCCGCCGGTGTGGACTTGCCCGCATGCGTGGGCCTGACGGCGGGCATGGACTTGTCCGCAGGTGTGGCCTTGGCGGCGGGCGTGGACTTGGCGGCAGAGACCGGGGCCGCACCGTTCGCACGCTCGGGCACTGCCGGCATTGACTTCTCCGCCGGCTTCTTCTCGGGCGTGACAGGGGCTGCCGCGGCCTTTTCGGCCTGCTGGTCGGGCTGCGCGGCGGCGGGCTGGGCCTCGTCTGGCAAGAGCGCTCCTCGTGCGGTTCCGGGTCCCCCGGTCAGGCCCGGAGTGGCCATGGTATCGACCCAGGAGTCACGGTGCTCACGAGGCTGCAGGTCCGCACTTGACGGAAGAGGGCATCCCGATGCCCGCCGTCTGCCCGTCGTCACTTCCTGTCTCCGCGCTGTTGCAGCGAGGAGCCGAGCACGCCGGCCGGCGGACAGAACAGTGGGCGCCCCGGGAAGATCCCGGGGCGCCCATTGCCGAAGCGAAGCATTGCGTTTGCGTTCCGTTGCTTTGCTTTACTTTGCTTTACTTTGCGTCAGATCGTGATCAGAGTCTCCAGCGGAGCCCCGCGCAGCGCCGGCTCCAGGCGGGCCCGGCCGTCGAGGAAACCGAGCTCCATCAGGACCGCGACGCCCGCCACGTCGGCGCCGGCTCGGCGGATCAGCTCCAGCGAGGCCTCAGCCGTGCCGCCGGTGGCGAGGACATCGTCGATGACCATGACACGGTCGCCCGACTGAAGGTCCTCGGCATGCACCTCGATCTCGGCAGTGCCGTACTCCAGCTCGTACGCCTGGGAAAGCGTCGCTCCGGGGAGCTTGCCCGCCTTGCGTACGGGAATGAACCCCAGCCCGGCGCGGACCGCGACCGGCGCGGCCAGGATGAAGCCGCGCGCCTCCAGACCGACGATCTTCGTGGCCCCGTGACGTACACAGAACCCGGCGAGCGCGTCGGTCATGGCGGTGAAGGCCTCGGGATCCGCGAGCAGAGGCGTGATGTCCTTGAACATCACCCCCGGCTTCGGATAGTCGGGGACATCACGGATACGGCTGAGCAGGAACTCCTGCGTACCGACGGTCATCGGCGCTTGCCCGAAGGACGGCCGCGGCCCCGGTTGCGCGGGCCCACCACGGCACCCGCCGCGGCGGTGCCGCCGACCACCTCGTTCTGCGGCTCGCCCGACTCGTCCTCGGAGTCCTCCGCCGACTCACCCTTGGCCGCGGCCTGCGCGCGCTTGGCGAGCACCCGCTTCTTCAGCGCCTTCATCTGGGGCTCGCGCTCCTTGAGGTCGGCGACGAGCGGCGTGGCGATGAAGATCGAGGAGTACGCGCCTGCGGCGAGACCGACGAACAGCGACAGCGAGATGTCGTTGAGCATGCCCGCGCCGAGGACGCCGCCACCGATGAAGAGCAGGCCGGCCACCGGCAGCAGCGCGACGACGGTGGTGTTGATGGAACGCACCAGCGTGCCGTTGAGGCTGCGGTTGGCGATCTCGCTGTAGGTGTAGCGGGTCTGCTTGGTGATGTCCTTCGAGCCCTCCTTGAGACCGTCGAAGACGACGACGGTGTCGTAGAGGGAGTAACCGAGGATGGTCAGCAGACCGATCACGGTGCCCGGCGTGACCTCGAATCCGACGAGCGCGTACACACCGATGGTGATCGTGAGGTCGTGGATCAGCGCGATCAGGGCGGCGATGGCCATCCGCCACTCGAAGGCGATCGCGAGATAGATCACCACCAGGAGCATGAAGACCGCGAGACCGGTCCATGCCTTGTTGGCGATCTGCTCACCCCAGCTGGGGCCGACGATCTCGGCGTTGATCTTGTCCTTCGGGATGTTCAGCTTGTCGGAAAGCGTCTCGTTGACCTTGTTGGCCTGGGTCTGGTCGAGCTCGCTGACCTGGATCCGCAGCCCGCCGTTGCCGAGCTTCTGGACGATCGCCTCATGGCCCGAGATCTCCTTGGCGTAGGACTGGGCCTGGCTGACGGAGACGCTCGTGCTCGGGGTGGTGAAGACGGCGCCACCCTTGAACTCGATGCCAAGGTTGAGACCCCGCACCGCCAGGCCGACGATCGCCGTGATGGTGATCAGGATCGAGATCCCGTACCAGATCTTCCGCTTGGCGACGAAGTCATAGCCGACCTCGCCGCGGTAGAGCCGGGCGCCGAGGCTGCCGAGTCGCGACATCTCACGCCTCCTTCGGGTCGGTGGGGACGGAGCCGCGGCGGGAGCGGCGCAGCGGGGGCTGGGCGCCGAGCCGCTTCGGGTCCAGACCGGACCACGGGTGACCGCTCGCGAAGAACTTCTTGCGGGCGAGGAGCGTCATGACCGGCTTGGTGAAGAGGAACACCACGACCACGTCGAGCACGGTGGTCAGACCGAGCGTGAACGCGAAGCCCTGGACCTTGCCGACGGTGACGATGAAGAGCACCGCGGCGGCGAGGAACGACACGAAGTCGGAGACCAGGATGGTGCGCCGGGCACGCGGCCAGGCACGCTCGACGGCGGGCCGGAGCGTACGGCCCTCGCGGATCTCGTCCCGGATGCGTTCGAAGTACACGATGAACGAGTCCGCGGTGATACCGATCGCAACGATCGCACCACACACCGCGGGCAGATTCAGGGCGAAGCCGATGCCGGGGCCGAGCAGAGCCATGATCGTGTACGTCAGGATCGCCGAGACGATGAGGCTGAGGATCGCGATCAGAGCCAGGCCGCGGTAGTACGCCACCAGGTAGATGATGACCAGCGCGAGGCCGATCGCACCGGCGATGAGGCCGGCCTGCAGCTGCTCGCCGCCCAGCGCCGCGGTGACGGTCTGGACGCTCTGCTCATGGAAGGAGAGCGGGAGCGCACCGTACGACAGGATGTTGCCCAGGTCCTGTGCGGACTGCTGGGTGAAGCTGCCGGAGATCTCGGCGTTGGCGCTCAGGGTCTCGCGGACCGAGGGGGCCGAGACGACCTCGCCGTCCAGGACGATGGCGAACTGGTTCATCGGGGGCTGCTGCTGCGACAGCCGGCCCGTGATCTTCTGGAACTTCTTGGAGCCGGCGTCGGTGAAGTCCATCTGCACGATCCACTGACCGGTCCGCTGGTCGATCGTGGCCTTGGCGTCGTCGACGTCCTTGCCGTTGACCTCGGCCGGGCCCAGCAGGTACTTCTCCCACACGCCTTCGGAGTTCTTGCCACAGCCGACCGTCGGAGCGGTGGGCAGGACGTTCTCGCCGGCCGCGACGCGGGCCTTCTCCTTCGTGCAGTCGAGAGCCAGGAACTGCTTCTGCAGCTTGTCGGCGCCCGCCGCGGCACCCGAGGGGGTGGGCTTCGGCGTCTCGGCGGTCTTGGGCTTGCCGGCGTCCGAGGGGTTCGGAGTCGGGGTCGCGGCCTTCAGTGCGTCGGTGACGGCGCGGCCCTGCGTGGTCGCAGTGGCCGAGGGCGTGGCGGAGGCCGGCGGGTTGACCGTCTCCTTGTTGCCGGCCTTGTCCTTGCCGTCCTTTGCCTTGCCGGACGGCGAGGCGCTCGGGGTGGGCTGCGGAGCCGTGGGGGTCCCGGCGGCGACGGTCAGCACCGGCCGGAAGTAGAGCTGGGCGGTGGTGCCGACCTGCTCACGGGCCTGCTGAGAATTCGTCCCCTTGGGGATGTTGACGATGATGTTCTTCTGGCCCTGGGTCTGAACCTCGGCCTCGGTGACGCCCAGACCATTGACACGGCGCTCGATGATGCCGACCGCGGTGTTCATGTTGGTCTCGTTGATGGCGTTCTTGTTGCCGACTGTGTTCTTCGCCTCGAGCGTGATGGACGTACCGCCCGCCAGGTCGATACCCAGACGCGGTGTGAGCTGACCCGCCAGGAACATTCCGCCTGTGAGCGCGACCATGGCGATCAGAATCAAGGCCAGGGCACGCCCCGGCTTGCTCTGAGCCCCCGCGGGCCTTCGGCCCCTATTCGGTGCTGCCACCTTCTCGTTTCTCCCTGTCCAACCGTCCCGTGCCGGGTGTGCGCCGGGGCGGCCACGAAGTGTTGTGGGGACCTGCCCGCGCAGAAGTCAGCACGGCCCGGGGACCGCCGGACGCCGGTGGGCGCCGCCGCGGTCCCCGATCGTGACTACTTCGCGTCGGTCTCGCCCTCGGCCTTGCCGTCCTTCGGCGTGGCATCGTCCTTCGGCGTGACCTCGTCGTCCTTCGGCGTGACCTCGTCCTTCGCCTCGATCTCGTCCGCCTCGGGCTTCTTGCCGAGGTCGATCTTGGCAGCGTCCGACGAGTCGGAGTCCGTGGCGTCGGAGTCCGTGGTCCCCGTCAGCGAGGAAGCGTCGTCCGGCACGATCGGGCCGTCGACCTTGAGGTCGCCGTCGCCGTGCACGATGCGGTTGTACTCCTCGTCGTCGAGGACCGCGCCGATGGCGTTCTTGGCGTAGACGGCGTGGACGCCGGGGGCCACCTCGAGGAGGACCGTGTCGTCGTGCAGTTCCTTGACGGTGGCGTACATGCCCCCGATCGTCCGGACACCGGTGCCGGGCTGCATTTCGTTGCGCATCTGCGCAGCCGCCTGCTGCTTCTTCTTGGCGGACCGGGTCATCAGGAACATGGCCCCGATGAGCACGATGAAGGGGAGGAGGGTCACGAGACTCACGGGACGGAACTTCCTTCGCACGACCGCGCTGGTGAGGCGGCCTTATCTACGGGGGTGGGCACGCCGACCTGGAAGGGCGGCATCGGCGGAGTCTAAGCGAGTCCGCATCGATGGAACAACGCCCAGCATCCCACCCTGGTTCCTGGCCGTGCGAGTCTCCGCGCCGTCACGCCCTGAACAGCCCCGGTTGTCCGCTTGCGCCCGGCGCCTGCTGCGGTGGTACGAGGCCGAGATGCGCCCATGCCGCAGGGGTGGCGACCCGTCCGCGGGGGGTCCGGGCAAGGAGACCCTCCCGTACCAGGAAGGGCTCGGCCACCTCCTCGACCGTCTCGCGCTCCTCCCCCACGGCCACCGCGAGCGTCGACAGACCCACCGGGCCGCCGCCGAAGAGCTTGAGCAGTGCCTGGAGCACGGCACGGTCGAGGCGGTCGAGCCCGCGGGCGTCGACCTCGTACACCCGCAGGGCCGCGGCGGCCACCTCGCGGGTGATCCGGCCGTCCACCTTGACCTGGGCGTAGTCACGGACGCGGCGCAGCAGCCGGTTGGCGATACGGGGCGTGCCGCGGGAGCGGCCTGCGATCTCGGCGGCGCCGTCGGCCTCTATGTCGACGTCGAGAAGCTGGGCGGAGCGGTGGATGACCCGCTCCAGCTCGGCGGGGTCGTAGAACTCCATGTGGGCGGTGAAGCCGAAGCGGTCGCGCAGCGGGGGCGGCAGCAGCCCGGCCCGCGTGGTGGCACCGACCAGGGTGAAGGGCGGGAGCTCGATCGGGATGGCGGTGGCTCCCGGTCCCTTCCCGACGATCACATCGACCCGGAAGTCCTCCATGGCCATGTAGAGCAGCTCTTCGGCCGGCCGCGACATCCGGTGAATCTCGTCGAGGAAGAGGACCTCGCCCTCCTGGAGGGAGGAGAGGATCGCGGCCAGATCGCCGGCGTGCTGGATGGCTGGACCCGAGGTGATCCGGATCGGGGCGTTCATCTCGGCCGCGATGATCATGGAGAGGGTGGTCTTGCCGAGGCCGGGGGCGCCGGAGAGCAGGACATGGTCGGCGGTGGCGCCGCGTGCGAGGGCCGCTTTCAGGACAAGGTCCAGCTGCTCGCGGACGCGCTCCTGGCCGACGAACTCGGCCAGCGACTTCGGCCGCAGCGCCGCCTCGACGGCCTGGTCCTCGCCGTCGGCGGACGCGCCGACGAGCCGCTCGGTTGCGGTGTCGTCGTTCGGCGGTGCGGTGTCGTCCCAGTTCACAGTGGTAGGCCTCGTGGGGTCAGCGGGTGCGGTTCAGGGTCTGCAGGGCGGCCTTCAGCAGCTGGCCGACCTGCGGTGTGCCGCCCGCGGCGACGGCGGCCTCGGCCTGCGGCGTGACAGCGGCAACCGCCTCGTCGGCCTCCCGGGTGGCGTAGCCGAGGCCGATCAGCGCGCCGTGCAGCTGGTCGCGCCAGGCCATCGGGGCCGCGGCGGTGGTGCCGACGCCCTGCCTGCCGATATGCGCGCCGACCGGCTCGCCGAGTCGGTCCTTCAGCTCGAGCAGCAGTTTCTGGGCGCCCTTCTTGCCGATGCCCGGGACAGCGATGAGTGCCTTCTCGTCGCCGGTCGCCACGGCGATACGCAGGGCGTCCGGGGTGTGCACGGCGAGCATCGCCTGGGCCAGGCGTGGGCCGACACCGCTCGCGGTCTGCAGCAGCTCGAAGACCTGGCGCTCGTCGTCGTCCACGAAGCCGTAGAGCGTGAGCGAATCCTCCCGTACGACGAGGGAGGTGGCGAGCTTGGCCTCCTTGCCGATGCGCAGCTCGGAGAGGGTGTTCGGCGTGCACTGGACTGCCATGCCGATGCCGCCGACCTCGATGACCGCGGTGGTGGGGGCGAGGGCGGCGACCGGGCCGCTCACAAAGGCGATCATGCGGTACGGCCTTTCGATGCGTGCAGAGCGACGGCTTGCTGGAGGCGATTCTGCGCGGGTGCGCGCCAGATGTGGCAGATGGCGAGGGCGAGAGCGTCGGCGGCGTCGGCGGGCCTGGGCGGGGCGTCGAGCCGCAGCAGCCGTGTCACCATCGCTCCCACCTGCGCCTTGTCGGCCCGGCCGCTGCCGGTGACGGCCGCCTTGACCTCACTGGGTGTGTGCAGGGCGACGGGGATGCCGCGGCGGGCGGCGCAGAGCATGGCGATCGCGCTGGCCTGTGCGGTGCCCATGACCGTACGGACGTTGTGCTGGCTGAACACCCGCTCGACGGCGACGAATTCGGGGCGGTGCTCGTCCAGCCACTGCTCGATGCCCTGCTCGATGCCGACCAGTCGGCTGCCGAGCTCGGCGTCCGCGGGCGTACGCACGACTCCGACGCCGAGCATCGTCAAGGGGCGGCCCGCGACGCCTTCGACCACACCGATGCCGCACCGGGTCAGCCCCGGGTCCACGCCCAGTACCCGCACGCTGCCCCTCCCCTCACACTTTCGACCATGTGTTCCTGCGTTGCTGCAGGCTATCCGCTCGTACTGACAACGGGCCGACAACGAGGACGGGCCGACAGGGGCGTGTCCCTGTCGGCCCGTCCTCGTACGCGTAGTTGAGCGTCCGTCAGGCGTCGACCTTCTCCATGACCTCGTCCGAGACATCGAAGTTGGCGAAGACGTTCTGCACGTCGTCGCTGTCCTCGAGCGCGTCGATCAGCTTGAAGATCTTGCGCGCGCCCTCTTCGTCGAGCTCGACCTGCATGGTCGGCAGGAAGTTGGCCTCGGCGGAGTCGTAGTCGATGCCCGCCTCCTGGAGCGCGGTGCGGACCGCGACCATGTCGGTGGCCTCGCTGACGACCTCGTACGACTCACCGAGGTCATTGACCTCTTCGGCGCCGGCGTCCAGGACCGCGCCCAGGACGTCGTCCTCGCTCAGCTCCCCCTTGGGGACGATCACGACGCCCTTGCGGTTGAAGAGGTACGAGACGGAGCCCGGGTCGGCCATCGAGCCGCCGTTGCGCGTCATCGCGACGCGTACGTCGGAGGCGGCGCGGTTGCGGTTGTCGGTGAGGCACTCGATGAGCACCGCGACGCCGTTCGGGCCGTAGCCCTCGTACATGATCGTCTGGTAGTCGACGCCGCCCGCCTCGAGACCGCCGCCGCGCTTGACCGCGGAGTCGATGTTCTTGTTCGGGACGGAGCTCTTCTTCGCCTTCTGGATGGCGTCGACGAGCGTCGGGTTGCCCTCGGGGTCGACTCCGCCGGTGCGGGCGGCGACCTCGATGTTCTTGATCAGCTTCGCGAAGAGCTTGCCGCGCTTGGCGTCAATCACGGCCTTCTTGTGCTTCGTCGTAGCCCATTTAGAGTGGCCGGACATCTGCCTGTCTCCTTCGCGTAACCAATTTCTGAACGAACCCCAGAGATCCTACCGGGATCGGCCCGCCCGTCTCCCGACCACCACCCCCAGTTGGGGCGCTGAAGCGCGAACCTACTGAAGTGCTGCGCGCACCATGTCGACGAACAGGGCGTGCACCCGGTGGTCACCCGTCAGTTCGGGGTGGAAGGACGTGGCCAGGACATTGCCCTGCCGTACGGCGACGATGTGACCACCGTGCTCGGCGAGCACCTCGACCTCGGCCCCGACCGACTCGACCCACGGGGCGCGGATGAAGACTCCCTCGACCGGGCCGTCGTCCACGCCCGCGACCTCGACGGCCGCCTCGAAGGACTCGTTCTGACGCCCGAAGGCATTACGGCGGACGATCATGTCGATGCCGCCGAGTGTCTCCTGGCCCGAGCGCGGGTCGAGGATCTTGTCGGCGACCATGATCAGGCCGGCGCAGGTGCCGTAGACGGGCAGCCCCGCCGCGATCCGCTCCCGCAGCGGCTCGAGCATGCCGAACAGCGCCGCGAGCTTGGACATCGTGGTGGACTCGCCGCCGGGGACGACAAGGCCGTCGACCTCGGCGAGCTCCTCGGGGCGCCGGACCGGCCTGGCCACGGCATCCGCCGCGGCCAGGGCGATCAGGTGCTCCCGTACGTCGCCCTGGAGAGCCAGGACACCGATCACGGGAGTGGTCATTACCAGCCTCGGTTCGCGTAGCGCTCGGCCTCGGGGAGGGTGTCGCAGTTGATGCCGACCATGGCCTCGCCGAGGTTGCGGGACGCGTCCGCGATGATCTTGGGGTCGTCGTAGAAGGTGGTGGCCTTCACGATGGCGGCGGCGCGCTTGGCGGGGTCGCCCGACTTGAAGATGCCGGAGCCGACGAAGACGCCCTCGGCGCCGAGCTGGCGCATCAGCGCGGCGTCGGCGGGGGTGGCCACACCGCCCGCGGAGAAGAGGACCACCGGCAGCTTGCCCAGCTCGGAGACCTCCTTGACCAGCTCGTACGGGGCGCGCAGCTCCTTGGCCGCGGCGTACAGCTCGTTGTTGTCGTAGCCGCGCAGGCGGGCGATCTCGTTCTTGATCTGGCGCAGGTGACGGACGGCCTCGACGACATTGCCGGTGCCGGCCTCGCCCTTGGAGCGGATCATGGCCGCGCCCTCGGCGATCCGGCGCAGGGCCTCACCGAGGTTGGTGGCGCCGCAGACGAACGGGGTGGTGAAGGCGAACTTGTCGGAGTGGTTGACCTCGTCGGCCGGGGTCAGCACCTCGGACTCGTCGATGTAGTCGACGCCGAGGGACTGCAGCACCTGGGCCTCGACGAAGTGACCGATCCGGGACTTGGCCATGACCGGGATCGAGACCGCGTCGATGATCTCTTCGATCATGTTCGGGTCGGACATCCGGGCCACGCCGCCGTCCTTGCGGATGTCGGCGGGAACCCGCTCCAGTGCCATGACGGCGACCGCGCCCGCGTCCTCGGCGATCTTCGCCTGCTCGGCGTTGACCACGTCCATGATCACGCCGCCCTTGAGCTGCTCAGCCATACCGCGCTTGACGCGCGCGGTGCCGGTCTCGGGGGCCTGCGGGGTGGTGGGGAGGGTGCTGGACACGGAGGGACCTCACTCGGTGAAAGAAAGTTGATGCCTGTCAGATGCAACCTCCGAGTACCAGTCCACAGCAAGGGCCAATGCACAGCCGGTGGATCGTTTTGGAATCGAAGGTGCGGCGGTCAGGTGCCCGGGCGGTCGGCCAGCGCGACGGGGGGCTCGTCGTCCATCTCGAAGGCCAGCGGAAACGGCGCGTGTCCGGCCAGCCGGAACCAGCGGACCTTGCGGTGGCGGCGCAGCGCCCGTGCCGCGCGCACCGCGTCGTTGTGGAACCGCCGCGCCATGGGGACCCGGCGTACGGCTTGCGCAAGCTCGCCCGCCGCTTCCTCACCGCCGGGGACCTCGCGCACCGCTTCGACCTGCGCCGCCTCCCCGAAGACGGCCCGCAGCGCCGCGCTGAGCTCGCTCTCCGCGACCTCGCGCTGCTCCTCCTCCGCCTGCCGGGCCGCGTGCGCGGCCTCGTACAGCACGATCGACGCGGCCGGATCGAGCACGCCGGAGGTGGCCAGTTCCTGGGTGACCGAGGCCCGGCGCAGGAGTTGGGCGTCGAGCGCGGCGCGGGCGGCGTCGATACGGGTGTGCAGCCGGTCGAGCCGCCCGGCGGTCCAGCTCAGATACAGGCCGATCGCGACGAGGGCGACGACGATCCAGATGAGGGTTACGGTCACGGGCCGCAAGGCTACCTGTGGCGGCGGGGGAGGTTTGTTCCCCTACCCGCCCCTTCCCGAAACTGGGGCAGGCCCCAGGCCCCCTTGGGGCGGGTACGTGGGGGCTGACGCCCCCACACCCGGAGCGGCAGCTTCGCGCCGCAGACGACAGACACAGGGCGGCCCCCGGCCGGACCGGGCTGCCCCGAGCGACCAAGGGGCCCGCACCCGCGCCCGGGCGGAACGGGCTGCCCACCCCGGCGCAAAGGCCCGCACCCGGAGACCACGCACCCCGCAAGGCGCCCGCACCCGCAGCTTCACCTCGCAGACCAGTCACCCCGGACCCGCCACCGGCGCAAGAACGCGCAGGCGCTCTCCGAACGACCCCGAACCGGCAGCCTCGCACCGCAAACCACAGACACGGGCCCCTACCCCCCGAAACCGGCAGCGCCACACCGCACACCAGACGCCCCGGACCCGCCACCGGCGCAAGAACGCGGAGGCGCTCTCCGAACGACCCCGAACCGGCAGCCTCGCACCGCAAACCACAGACACGGGCCCCTCCCCCCCGAAACCGGCAGGCTTCGCGCCACGAACGCGGGGGCAAAGCCCCAACGTCGACGGGCACCCGGGGCGCCCTGCGACCCGCTCCCTGGCAGGGGACGCGCAGGGGTCGTGTTCTGGACGTAAAGCGTCGCAACTCGCGCGAAGCGCGGTGAGGAAAGCAGTCCAGGACACGAGCCCCGGAGCGGCCCCCACCCGCGCCCGGGCGGACCGGGCTGCCGCGAGCGACCAAGGGCCCGCACCCGCGCCCGGGCGGACCGGGCTGCCTCGAGCAACCAAAGGCCCGCACCCGGAGACCGCGCACCCCGCAAGGCGCCCGCACCCCCAGACCCCGCACACCCGCAGCGCGCCCGCGCCCCCGAGGCAGGCCCGCCGCAGCGCGGCCGCCCTCAGTCCCGCGCCAGACCGAATCTCGACCGCAGCCCCGGCGTGCGCTCGTCCGCCGCCACCGACGCCGCGCCGTCCGTCACCGTCTCGTACACCGCCAAGATGTCCGCCCCGACCGTCGACCAGTCGAAACGCCGCACATGCGCACTGCCCCGCGCCCGCAGCTCCGCCCGCCTCGCCGGGTCCCGCAGCAGCCCTACCGCCGCGTCCGCCAGCGCGTCCCCGTCCTCGTTCGCGAAGAGCTCGCCCGCCGCGCCCTGGTCCAGGACCTGCGCGAACGCGTCCAGGTCGCTCGCCAGCACCGGCGCGCCCGCCGACATCGCCTCGACGAGGATGATCCCGAAGCTCTCGCCGCCCGTGTTGGGCGCGACGTACACATCGACGCTCTGCAGCAGCCGCGCCTTGTCCTCGTCGCTGACCATGCCGAGGAACTCGACCCGCGAGCGCATTTCCTTCGGGAGTACCGCGACCGCCTCCTCCTCGTCGCCCCGGCCCGCCACCAGCAGTCGCGTCTCCGGGCATTCCGCGAGGATCTTCGGCAGCGCCTTCATCAGCACCGGCAGGCCCTTCCGGGGCTCGTCGATGCGCCCTATGAAGCCGATCGTGTTGCCCTGCCACTCCGCCTTCGGCTCGGCCCTTTCGAAGAAGCCGACATCGACGCCGTTCGGGATGACGACCGCGTCCCCGCCCAGGTGCTCGACCAGCGTCCGGCGGGCGTACTCGCTGACCGCGATCCGGGCGCTGATCTTCTCCAGCGCCGGCTGCAGGATCGGGTAGGCGGCGATCATGGCGCGCGAGCGCGGATTGGAGGTGTGGAACGTCGCGACGATCGGCCCCTGCGCCGCCCAGCAGCTCAGCAGCCCCAGCGACGGCGAGGCGGGCTCATGAATGTGGATGACGTCGAAGGTGCCGTCGTGCAGCCAGCGCCGCACCCGCGCCGCCGACAGGAAGCCGAAGTTCAGCCGGGCGACCGAGCCGTTGTACGGGACGGGTACGGCCCGGCCCGCCGAGACGACGTACGGCGGCAGTGGCGTCTCGTCGTCCGCCGGCGCCAGTACCGACACCTCGTGGCCGAGCCTGATCAGATGCTCTGCCAGGTCCCTGATATGGAATTGGACGCCGCCCGGTACGTCCCAGGAGTACGGGCAGACGATGCCGATCCTCACGCCCGTTCCTCCCGGCGCTCTTGCTCCGTCACATCGAGGTCGGCGAGCCACAGCCGCTGCAGCATGTGCCAGTCCTCCGGGTGCTCGGTGATTCCCGTGGCGAAGGCATCGGCCAGCGCCTGTGTCATGGAGGACGTCTTCTCGTCCTTGGTACCTGTCTCCGGCACCTCGACAGGTGAGTGGATCCGGCCCTTCAACAACGGCGCATCCTCGTACCAGAGGGTGACCGGCAGCAGCACCGCGCCGGTCTGCTGGGCCAGCATCGCAGGCCCGGCCGGCATCCGCGCCGTCTCGCCGAAGTACTTCACCTCGACGCCGGAGGCCGACAGATCGCGGTCGGCGACAAGACACACAAGGCCGCCTGCGCGCAGCCGCCGCGCCAGCGTCCCGAAGGCCGAACCGCCCGTGTGCGGCAGGACTTCCATGCCCAGGCTCTCGCGGTACGCCACAAACCGGTCGTACAGCGACTCGGGCTTGAGGCGCTCGGCGACGGTCGTGAAGGGGATGCCCAGGGTCCTGGTGACCCAGACACCCGCGAGGTCCCAGTTCGCCAGGTGCGGCAGCGCGAGAATCACGCCGCGTCCCGACGCGAGTCCCTCCTTCAGATGGTGGACGTCCTTGATCTCCACGCTGTTCGTGACGCGCTCGGCGCTCCAGGTGGGCAGCCGGAAGGACTCCATCCAGTAGCGCATGTACGAGCGCATGCCGGCCTTCGACAGCTCGGCGAGGCGCTCGGGGCTCGCGTCGGGCACCACCCTGGCGAGGTTGGACTCGAGCCGCAGCACGCTCTTGCCGCGCCGCTTCCACGCGGTGTCCGCGATGGTGCGGCCGAGCGCGGCGGCCGCCGGCTCGGGCAGCATCTTGACGGTGCTCCAGCCGAGTCCGTACAGCCCGTCGGTCAGACGCTCCCGCATCACGTCGCCTCAGCCTCGTTCCCCTGTGCCGCGGCGGCGTCGGCCTCCGCGGACTCCCGTCGTACGGTCACCACCCGCTGCCCCAGCGTCACCAGGCTGCCGACGGCGACGATCCACAGCGCGATCGGCAGCAGAATGTCGATTCCCGGCACCCCGAAGGCGTGCAGTCCGGCGAGGCCGGCGGCGACCAGTGAGATCACCAGCCGCTCGGCGCGCTCGATCAGACCGTTGACCGCCACCGGCAGGCCAATCGATTCACCACGTGCCTTGGTGTACGAGACGACCTGGCCGCTGGCCAGGCAGAAGATGGCGACGGCGCACAGCACATTGTCGTTTCCCGTGCCCGCGTACCAGAGCGCGAAGCCGGCGAAGATCGCGCCGTCGGCGACCCGGTCGAGCGTCGAGTCCAGGAATGCGCCCCAGCGGCTCGAAACCCCGGCCTGCCGCGCCATATTGCCGTCGACGAGGTCGGAGAAGACGAAAAGCGTGATGACGATCGTGCCCCAGAAGAACTCTCCCCGGGGGAAGAAGACCAGCGCACCTGCCATCACTCCGGCCGTGCCGATCAGGGTGACCGCGTCGGGGCTCACCCCACGTCGGAGCAGAAATGCGGCGAACGGTGTGAGGACACGCGTGAAGAATGCACGCGCGTACTTGTTCAGCATGGCCTTCCCGGAGGGTCGGTGGGCCGCATGGCCCCATCGGCCACCGGCTGGCCCATCGTAGCCAGGACCGACGCGCTCCACCGCCGGGCACCCGCCTCCCGCGGTCGCGTACGACGTATGGACGCACCGTGACGTGAGTGGAAAGCTCGAAAGACCACCGCGGGCATCGCCGGAGCTGCCCCGGACGTCTCCGGGACCTCCCTCATGGCTCCCCGCACCCGCGGCCCCTCTCCTCACCGGGCAATCGATCGGGAGGCATGAATCATGGGCGACAAGGCGAATGCACACCCCGGAGCCGCCGGCAGGGCGGCTACGGCCGACCAGCCCTCATCCGTACGGAACGTGGTGCTGGTCGGCCACAGCGGATCGGGAAAGACGACGTTGATCGAGGCACTCGCGCTGACCGCGGGCGCGGTCAACCGGGCGGGCCGCGTCGAGGACGGCGGCACGGTCTCCGACTACGACGAGATCGAGCACCGGCAGCAACGTTCCGTACAGCTCTCACTCGTCCCTGTCGAATGGGGCGGGTACAAGATCAATCTGCTGGACACTCCCGGATATGCCGACTTCGTCGGGGAGCTGAGGGCCGGTCTGCGAGCAGCGGACGCGGCCCTTTTCGTTGTGTCGGCGGCGCAGGAGGCCGATGCGATCGCGGGCGCGACCCGGACGGTGTGGGAGGAGTGCGCGGCGGTCGGAATGCCGCGCGCGATCGTCGTCACGCACCTGGAGACCGCGCGCACCGATTTCGAGGAGCTGACCCGCGTCTGCGGGCGGATCTTCGGCGGGGACGACCCCGATGCCGTACTGCCGCTGTATCTGCCGCAGTACGGGGCGCAGACCCCCGACGGCCACGCCCCGGTCACCGGCCTGGTCGGACTGCTCTCCCAGAAGATCTTCGACTACTCCTCCGGCGAGCGTAAGGAGACCCCACCGGATCCGGAACAGACCGCGCTGCTCGAGGAGGCCCGCAACCGGCTGATCGAAGGAATCATCGCCGAGAGCGAGGACGAGACCCTCATGGACCGCTATCTCGGCGGCGCGGAGATCGGCCTCGACACGCTGATCCAGGATCTGGAGAAGGCCGTCGCGCGCGGCATCTTCCATCCGGTGCTCGCGGCCGCCCCGGCGCTCGATGGCGCCAAGCAGGGTCTCGGTACGGTCGAACTGCTGGAGCTGATCACGGGCGGTTTCCCGACCCCGCTGGAGCCTGCGGCTCCCTCCGTCACCACCCCGCAGGGCGCAGCGCGCCCGCAGATCAGCTGCGATCCGCAGGGGCCGCTGGTGGCCGAGGTGGTCAAGACCGCGTCCGACCCGTATGTCGGCCGGATCTCTCTCGTACGCGTCTTCTCCGGCACCCTGCGTCCGGACGAGACGGTGCATGTGTCGGGGCACGGGCTCGCGGACCGCGGCCACGAGGACCATGACGTCGACGAACGGGTCGGCGCGCTCTCCGCGCCCTTCGGCAAGCAGCAGCGCCCGCTCCCGCAAGTCATCGCCGGAGACCTCGCCTGTGTGGCGAAGCTGTCCCGCGCGGAGACCGGGGACACGCTCTCCTCGAAGGACGACCCGCTGCTGATGGAGCCCTGGACGATGCCCGATCCGCTGCTGCCGCTGGCCATCCAGGCGCACAGCAAGGCGGACGAGGACAAGCTCTCCCAGGGGCTTTCGCGGCTGGTCGCCGAGGATCCGACGATGCGGCTCGAGCAGAACCAGGCCACGCACCAGGTGGTGCTGTGGTGCCTCGGCGAGGCGCATGCGGATGTCGCGCTGGAGCGGCTGCGCAGCCGGTACGGCGTCCAGGTCGACGTGGTGCCGCACAAGGTGTCGCTGCGGGAGACCTTCGGGGAGAAGTCGGCGGGCCGCGGCCGGCATGTGAAGCAGTCCGGCGGGCACGGCCAGTACGCGATCTGCGAGATCGACGTGGATCCGCTGCCGCCGGGGTCCGGGATCGAGTTCGTCGACAAGGTCGTGGGCGGCGCGGTGCCGCGGCAGTTCATCCCGTCCGTGGAGAAGGGCGTACGTGCCCAGGCGGCGCGCGGCGTGGCGGCCGGTTACCCGCTCGTCGACGTACGGATCACGCTGCTGGACGGCAAGGCGCACTCGGTGGACTCCTCCGACGCCGCCTTCCAGACGGCAGGCGCGCTGGCGCTGCGGGAGGCGGCGGCGGATGCGCCCATCCATCTGCTGGAGCCGGTCGCCGAGGTGCGGGTGCTGGTCTCGGACGAGTATGTGGGTCCGGTGATGAGCGATCTGTCGGGGCGGCGCGGCCGGGTGGTCGGCACCGAGCAGGCCGTCGGGTCGCGGACGCTCGTACGGGCCGAGGTGCCGGAGATCGAGATCGGGCGGTACGCGGTGGATCTGCGGTCGATCTCGCATGGGACCGGGCAGTTCAGCCGCTCGTACGCGCGTCATGAGGCGATGCCGCCGCAGTTGGCCGAGAAGCTCCGTCAACAGGCGGAAAATGGCTCGTAGTTGATGGTGCCGCCCGTTGTGCGCCCTTGCGGCGGGCGGCATTTCAGTGTCCTCTGACGAAGGCGGCACACCCCGGATACGCTGTGGTGCCCAGCTCAGAAGGTGTGCGGGGCACGGTAGTTGGGAACAGGCCGCAGTGCGGATGCTTGCGGCGATGGGGGCGGTAGTGGCGAACGACGTTTTCGATTTCACTCCGGGGGCTCAGGTCCCGCTCCTCGGCTCGGCCGGGCAGACGGCGGCGACACATGCGCTCGCCTCGGCCGCGTACCGCGACAGTCCCGTCGCGGACCTCCTCAAGGCGAACGGCGAGTGGCACAAGTCCGAGGTGAAGAAGGGCAAGTTCTCGCTCTTCGAGCCGAATCTGGGCGAGGCGTTCTCACGGGCCGTGCAGATCCGGATGCTGGGGGGTGCCCGAAAGGCGCTGATCCAGTCCTTCGGCACCGAGCCGCAGGCGGTGGTCGAGCACTGTCTGGCCGCCACCCGTATCCGCAAGGAGCGGGACATCAGGCTCACCGGTGTGATGGCGGTCTTCGGACTGCTCTTCCTGCCCGGACTGCTGCTCTGGCTGGCGGTTTTCCAGCTCCGCCGGACGATAGCGGGCGCGCAGAACAAGCGTGCCGGGGCGCTCGGCACCGCGCTGCTCGCCGCCTTCGGCATTCTCGCCGTGATCTTCCTGGTGCGGCTGCCCTTCAGCGGACTCCTGGGGTACTACATCCGCGGCATGATCGTCGCGCCGGTCGTCGGCTGGCTGCTGGCCAAGCGGATCTGCGAGTCCACGGCGAAGGACATGCGCGCCCGCTGGGAGACCCTGCTCGCGGGCGGCGGCATCGGGGCCAAGGTGCCCGAGGCCGTGCCGGGCCACCCCAACGAGACCGCGCGCGAGCAGCTGCGCCAGGGGCTGGAGAAGCTCACCGCCGAACAGCAGTCCAACGCGGTCTTCTACGCGGGCCCCAAGGGAATACTGGGCATGGGCACCCGCTGGGGCAGCTGGCAGCTCGCCGAGGAGCTGGTGTCCAAGGAGCCGGGCAAGGACATCAACCAGTTCCGCAGCTGGGACGTCATCCGCGCGATCCACGACCGGCTGAAGATGCTGGAGCGGGGTCCGCTGAACTCCGGCGGCTTCCCCACCCCCTCGGTCAAGCACTGGATCGTGGCTCCGGTCGGCGAGAACGCCGCAGAGGTGGCCCGGCCGGAGGGCCAGGACGTGGAGACCTTCCAGGTCAAGGGCCACGAGATACAGCGGATCTGTAACCACCAGCAGTTCGGCGGCGGCAATCGCCACTATCTGGGCGTCCAGTTCACGCTCTGGGACGGTCAGTTGGTGATCACCATGATGATCACTGTCACCGTGCTCCACGAGACGCTGCGCATCGAGGTGACCGGGCACGCGCTCGGCCCGGTGCACTCCCTGTTCACCACCAAGCCCGCGCCCAAGACCGTCACGGTCGCCAAGACGGTCCGCTTCTGGGAGACGACCGACCGGCAGCTTCCGCTGGTGGAGACGCCCGAGGTGGTACGCCTCGCGGTGCGCGCGCCCTTCACCTGGTACCCGCCGATGCTGGACTTCCTCGGCGGCAAGCTGGTCCTTCCCGAGCCCTTCGGGCTGCGCCACGCCTGGGCGGACAAGCCCTGGCGGCACCGGTTCATGGCGGACGACGCGATGCGCGCTGCCACGCCCGTACTGCGCGTCACGCACGCCGCGGCGATGAAGGTGCTCCAGGAGAACGGCGTGGACACCGAGCGCTTCGGCAACCGCTCCATGATCGTGAGCGGCCTCGTCCAGGACCCGTCGCCGCGCCAGGCCGACCTGTACGACGCCTAGCGGCTCGAGCGCCGGGCCCGTCGGCGACCGGGCCCGGTCAGGCGCTGGGCCCGGTCAGGCGCTGAGCCCGGTCAGGCAGGCGTCGGTCAGACGGGCCAGGCCTCCGCCAGCATCTTGCGCGTATCGCCGAGGAGCTGGGGCAGCACCTTGGTGTGCCCGATGACCGGCATGAAGTTGGTGTCGCCGCCCCAGCGCGGAACGACGTGCTGGTGCAGATGTGCGGCGATACCGGCGCCGGCGACCGCGCCCTGGTTCAGCCCGATGTTGAAGCCGTGCGCCCCCGACGCCGTACGCAGCGCGGTCATCGCGCGCTTGGTGAACACCGCGAGCTCGGCGGTCTCCGCCTCGTCCAGCTCGGTGTAGTCGGCGACATGGCGGAAAGGCACCACCATCAGATGCCCGCCGTTGTACGGATAGAGGTTGAGCACCGCGTAGACCCGCGAGCCGCGGGCGATGACGAGTCCGTCCTCGTCCGACTTGGAGGGGATGGAGCAGAAGGGACAGCCGTCGTCGGCGCCTGGCCCGGTCGGCTTGTTCTCGCCCTGGATGTACGCCATCCGGTGCGGCGTCCACAGGCGCTGAAACGCGTCCTGCGTCCCGACTCCGATCTGCTGTTCCGGCTCACTCGTCATGTTGTGCAGCATATGACTTCGCCCGGCCGCGCAGGCCAGAGACCCCCGCAGTGCCGATCGCACTGCGGGGGTCCCGTACGCCGTGCCCGGGCCTCGTACGCCCGGTCTGTCTCGTGTCAGAGCTGGACGCGGTCCTCGACAACCTTCGCGATCTTCGCGATGGCCTCGTCGACCGGGATGCCGTTCTCCTGCGAGCCGTCGCGGTAGCGGAAGGAGACCGCGCCGGCGGCCATGTCCTCGTCGCCCGCGATGACCATGAACGGCACCTTCTGCTTCTGGGCGTTGCGGATCTTCTTCTGCATACGGTCCGAGGAGGCGTCCACCTCGACCCGCAGCCCCCTGGCCTTCGCCTTGGCGGCGAACTCCTGGAGGTACGGGATGTGCGCGTCGCCGATCGGGATGCCGAGCGCCTGCACCGGCGCCAGCCAGGCCGGGAACGCGCCCGCGTAGTGCTCGAGCAGCACCGCGAAGAAGCGCTCGATCGAACCGAACAGCGCACGGTGGATCATGACCGGGCGCTGCTTGGTGCCGTCGGGACCGGTGTACTCCAGGTTGAAGCGCTCCGGCAGGTTGAAGTCCAGCTGGACGGTGGACATCTGCCAGGTCCGGCCAATGGCGTCCTTCGCCTGGACGGAGATCTTCGGGCCGTAGAACGCGGCGCCGCCCGGGTCCGGGACCAGCGGGAGGCCCTGCTTCTCGGCGACCTTGCGCAGTGTCTCGGTCGCCTCCTCCCAGACCTCGTCGGAGCCGACGAACTTCTCCGGGTCCTTGGTGGACAGCTCCAGGTAGAAGTCGGTGAGGCCGTAGTCCCGCAGCAGGTTCAGCACGAAGGTCAGCGTCGAGTCGAGCTCGTCCGCCATCTGCTCCTTGGTGCAGTAGATGTGCGCGTCGTCCTGGGTGAAGCCGCGGGCGCGGGTCAGGCCGTGCACGACGCCCGACTTCTCGTACCGGTACACGGTCCCGAACTCGAAGAGGCGCAGCGGCAGTTCACGGTAGGACCGGCCGCGGGCGTCGAAGATCAGGTTGTGCATCGGGCAGTTCATGGGCTTGAGGTAGTAGTCCGTGCCCTCGTCGAGCTGCATGGGCGGGTACATGCCGTCGGCGTACCAGTCCAGGTGGCCCGAGGTCTCGAAGAGCTTCCCCTTGGTGGCGTGCGGGGTGTAGACGAACTCGTACCCCTCCTCCTCGTGCCGCTTGCGGGAGTAGTCCTCCATGACCCGGCGGACGACGCCGCCCTTGGGGTGGAAGACCGCGAGGCCGGAACCGATCTGGTCCGGGATGGAGAACAGGTCCAGCTCGTTGCCGAGCTTGCGGTGGTCGCGCTTCTCGGCCTCGGCGAGGAACTCCAGATGGGCCTTGAGCTCGTCCTTGGAGGGCCAGGCGGTGCCGTAGATGCGCTGCAGCATCGGGTTCTTCTCGCTGCCCCGCCAGTACGCGGCGGCGTTGCGCATCAGCTTGAACGCCGGGATGTTGCGGGTGGTGGGCAGGTGCGGACCGCGGCAGAGGTCCTTCCAGCACAGCTCGCCGGTCTTGGCGTCGAGGTTGTCGTAGATGGTCAGCTCGCCCGCGCCGACCTCGACGTCCGCGCCGTCGTCGGAGGACGCGGAGCCCTTGAGCCCGATGAGCTCGAGCTTGTACGGCTCGTCGGCGAGCTCTGCGCGAGCGGCCTCGTCGGTGACGACGCGCCGCGAGAAGCGCTGGCCGCGCTTCTGGATCTCCTGCATCTTCTTCTCGATGGCCTTGAGGTCATCGGGGTGGAAGGGCTTCTCGACATCGAAGTCGTAGTAGAAGCCGTCCTTGACCGGCGGACCGATGCCGAGCTTGGCCTCGGGGAACAGCTCCTGCACGGCCTGTGCCATCACGTGCGCGGTGGAGTGGCGCAGGATGTTGAGGCCGTCCTCGGAGGAGATCTCGACGGGCTCGACCTCCTCGCCGTCCTTGATCTCGTATGCCAGGTCCTTCAGCTCACCGGCGATGCGCGCGGCGACGATGGTGCGCTCGCCGGCGAAGAGCTCGGCCGCCGTAGTGCCCGTCGTCACCACGCGCTCTTCCCGCTCGGAATCGCGTTGGATGATCACACGGACGTCTGACACCGGTCTCTCCTACCTGAAGGGGTGCGCCGCATTCGTATGGCGTGCGCGATACGAATCGTACCGAGCCGACGGGGTGCCTTGCGAAACGGTTTGCTCCCCTGCCCGCCCCTTCCCTTGACTGGGGGCAGGCCCCCGGACCCCCGTACGCCCTCATGGCGTGTCCGCAATCGCCGGACGGGCTGGATCTTCAGCCTCGCCGGCGATCGGGGCGCGCGGTCCGGGGCGGGGCCCAGTCCAGTTCGAGGGGCTCCGCAGGCGGGCCGCGCTCTCACTCCCCCTGACACGCCTCCTCGAAGTAGTCCAGATTCTCGTACAGCGACTTCATCAGGCGGTCCCGCTCGGACTCGTCCACCTGGACAGGAACCACGTTCGACGCGTCCGTCAGGCGTCGGAAGCCGCCGCGTCGCTCCAGCCGGCCCACGACCCGGATCGGCAGTCCGACCAGATGCGCATGGCCCGCCGTCCGGTACGACTCCTCGTCGAGCGCCACCCGTACGTGCGGTACCTCGGCCCCGGAAAGCACCCGCAGCCGTACCGTGCCCGCGCCGCGCGGTCCCGAGCGCCGCATCCGGATCACCGTGCCCGTGATCCGTACCGGTACGGACGGCTCGTCCCGGAGATAGCGCGCGCCCGCCTCGCGCAGCGCCGGCAGGTCGCCGGGCGAGAACTCCACGGGGTCGTTGCGCGCCGCGCACCCCTGTGGCACTCCCGCCGCCGGCGACCACTCCAGCGCGATCCGTGCGCCCTCCGAGCCGCGCACCAGCGCGATCACGGCCTCCGTCAGCTCGCGGCTCACGCCGGCCTGCACGGCAGCGTCGAAGGCTTCCATTCCTCCGGTCGCCCGCTGGTAGTCGGCGGCCTCCCGGGCCGCGTGCAGCGCGTGATAGAGCCGGACCGTGACCGCACGGCCGTCGTCCACCGGCACGAACGCGGTGAGGCCGCGCCCGCCCTGCGCGGGACCCACCAGTACCCCTTCCAGCGAGGCCTGTGCCTGCCGCCGGTGCCGCGCGCCGTAGTAGCCCGCCCGTTCACGGGCCGCGAGTGCACCGGCCATCAGCATCTGCCGGGCGGCCGCCCGCAGTTGCTCCTGTACGGTCCACGACGCCGCGCCCGACGGCCCCGGCGGCACGTCCCGCCACCACCGGATCTCGTCGCTGGGCACGGTCAGCCCGACGAGCACCTCACGGGCCGAGGGTGCCGCACTGCGGGCCAGCGCGGTGAGCGCCTCGCCCAGCAGGTCCTCGCAGTCGGGGAAGGACCTGCTCTCCGGTACGAGCAGACTCGTGCCGCCCGCACCGGGCCCCGGCGGCGTCCAGCGCGCATAGCGCCCCGCCGCTCCCCCGCGCCGCCGCCAGCCGTGCCGGTCGAGCAGTGCGCCGAGGACGACAGGGTCGACCTGGGCGGGGTCCGGCTCCCCGCTCCCGTACCAAGGTCCCGGCACATCGCCCGTCAGGTGGGGCCGTATCGACTCCTGCATCAGGGTCTCCCTCCCGCCCCGACCCTCGTCATGATCTCGCAGAGCGCCCGGTCGTCGAAGATCCGTGAGGTCGGGATCCGCACGGTGGTCCTGCGCCTGCCCGTCACCGGGTGGCCGGCCAGATTGGTCCAGTAGCAGCAGTGCCGCAGATCGAGCCGGTCGTGACTGGCGCGCAGCCACTCGCCCTGGGTCCGGGGGACGAGCATCACGACAAGGATCTTGTGCACCGAGACGGGGGTGCGGGCCAGTTTCACCAGGTGGTCGTTGTCGAGCGTGAACGAGAACGCCGCACCGGGTGGGTGCGGGGGGATCTGGTACGTGCACTTGAGCTGCACTTTGATGGTCACCTCGTCGTCGACCGTGTGTCCGGCGGAGCTGTGACTGACGTGCCAGTCGATGCCGTTGTCCGGAAACGGCTGCGAGAGCGAACAGCCGGCCGCGGCGGCGACCGCGTGCAGATAGCCCACCTGGAGAGTCTCCATGCAGGCGGTGGTGGCGAGTCCGCCGCGCAGCGGTGCGATCCGCTCGGGCAGCAGCCCGCCCGGTTCGGGCTGCGCGAGCGCCATGGCTCTTCGTGCCTTCCGGGCTGTACCGATCAGTGTCCCCACGACGGGGCGTCAATTTCCTTACCCCTCATCTGTGTTGTCACCGCCCTGCGTACAGCGCAAACAGCCCGGGTATCACCGATTCGGGCAGGGGGATCACGCCATCTGCCGGGCATGTGCGAGGAGTTCAGCGATGACGCACTGGTATGACGGCCCCCTGGCCGCATTTGACACCGAGACCACCGGAGTTGACGTCGAGGAGGACCGCATCGTTTCGGCTGCGGTCGTCGTCCAGGACATGGCGGGCGGGCGGCCGCGCGTCACGCGCTGGCTGGTCAATCCGGGGGTGCCCGTGCCGCCGGGCGCCACCGAGGTGCACGGGCTCACCGACGACCATCTGCAGCGCAACGGCCGCTGGCCGGCACCTGCGATGGAGGAGATAGCCAGGGCGCTGGCCGAGCAGTGCGCCGCGGCCCGCCCGCTCGTCGTGATGAACGCGCCGTTCGACCTGACCATCCTCGACCGGGAACTGCGCCGCCACCGCGCCGCGTCGCTGGGCCGCTATCTGGAGAACGTGCCGTTGTGCGTGCTGGACCCGCGAGTCCTCGACAAGCATCTTGACCGCTACCGCAAGGGCCGCCGCACCCTCACCGATCTGTGCACGCAGTACGAGGTGGTGCTGGACGACGCCCATGACGCGGCCGCGGACGCGATGGCCGCGCTCGACGTCGTACGGGCGGTGGGGCGTCGTTTCGCCTCGCGGATGGAGCGGCTGTCGCCGTCGGAGCTGCACGCGCTGCAGGCTGTGTGGCACGCGGCGCAGGCGCGCGGTCTGCAGGCGTGGTTCGCCCGCAGCGGTGCTCCGGAGCCGGTGGACCCGCACTGGCCGCTGCGACCGGATCTCGCCGCCGCGGCATGACTCCGGGTGGCGCCCCGCTCGGGGGCGCCACCCGGAGGTACGTCGGGCGGCGGCTGTCGGTCAGACGTCCGTCAGCCGGTGAATCCCGCGGTGATGGAGGTGAACTGCCAGTTGCTCTGGCTGATGCCGGAGCAGTTGCTGACCACGCCGCCGCCGGGGCAGGGCCGGTCACGGTTGACCGACCAGAACGCGAGGCGGGCGATGTGGTGGGAGTTGGACCAGTCCTTGATCTGGGTCCAGGTCGCCGGGCCGGTCTGCTCCTGCTGGTCGCTGAGGCCGTTCATGCCCGAGATGCCGATATGGGCGTAGGCGGTGGCGTCCGACCAGCCGAAGGTGCTCATCAGCTTGGTCTTCAGCCCTTCGGTGGCGTTGACGGTGTTGCCGTACATGTCGGCGCCGCCGCCGAAGTCGAACGGCATGATGGTGAAGACGTCGATGTCCGCCTGGAGTGCGTTGGCGCGCTCGATGAGGCGGCTGCCCCACCAGGTCGGCCCGGTGGTGGACGTACCGAAGGTGAGGATCGTCCTCAGGCCGGGGTTGTTCTGCTTGACGATCTTCAGGGCGCCCAGAATCCGGTCCTGGACGACCTCGTTCTCGAACTCGTCGCTGTTCTCGATGTCGACGTCGATCGCCTTCAGTCCGTATGCGCTGATCACCTTCTGATAGGCGCCGGCCAGCGCCTCAGGGGTGGCGCAGTTCGGGCCGAGCTTGTTGCCCGACCAGCCGCCGATGGACGGGACGATGTCACCACCCGCGCCACGGATCGCGTTGATGGTGGACTGGTCGGCGCCGCCGGCGAGCGGACGCGTGCCGTCCCAGGCGGGGTTGCAGCCGCCGGAGGAGAGGATGAAGGCCATGGTGAACCACTTGATGCCGGTGGCGCTCATCACGGACGTGGCGCTCGGCGGATCGCCCCAGCCCAGGTAGAGGTATGGGGCTGCCTGCTTGAAGCCGCCACCGCCGCCACCGCCGGCGTCGGTCGTCACACTGGCGGCGGTCGAGGCCGCCGAGAGGTTGCCGGCCGCGTCACGGGCGCGGACCGTGAAGCTGTACGAGGTGCTCGGAGCCAGACCGCTGACCGTGGCACTGGTGCCGGTCACCGTGAGCGCCCTCGTCGGGCCCTGGTAGACGTCGTAACCCGTGACTCCGACATTGTCGGACGACGCGTTCCAGGCCAGCGAGACACTGGAGGACGTCTTGGCGGTGGAGCGCAGATTCGTGGGTGTCGTGGGTGCCTGGGTGTCGCCGCCGCCTCCGCCGCCGGGGCCGTCGAGGCTGATGTCGTCGGCGTAGTAAGTGCCCTGTGCGTACCAGCCGTTGAGGTAGATCTCCGCGCTGGTCTGCGAGGCACCGGTGGTGAAGGAGACGGTGAGCCGGGTGTATCCGGTCGCGGACGGGGTCCAGGTGGAGGCGCCGCCGGTCACACCGAGGTACACGTAGTTGCCGCGCACCCAGCCGGAGAGCGTGTAGGCGGTGTTGGGCTGCACCGGGACGGACTGGGCGCACTTGGCGTTGTCGCTGCTGCTCGCGGCGCCGGCCAGCGCCTTCGTACCACTGTGTACGGGGCTGCTCACCACCGAGCCGAGTCCGCCGGTGCAGGACCAGCCGGAGAGGGAGCCGGTTTCGAAGCCGGGATTGGAGAGCAGGTTGGCTGCCTGGGCCGTGCCGGGCACGGCGAGCGAGGCCGCCGCGGCGAGCAGCGCCGCGCCGAGGCCGGCCAGTAGTCGATTTCGGATACGCACGTGACCTCCCAATGAGGGGCGGGTGCGGGTCGACGGACCTGACGCGGCGCCACGATTGGTCTGGACCTGCGAGGCGCATTGAAGCGAAATGCCGTGCTCCCGTCAAGAGGCACGGCGGAGCAACCACCGCCCCGCACCGGGTAGTTGGAACTGGCGTCTCACCGCGGAAGCCGACCACGGGCCGCCCCTGCCAGGCCGCGGCTGGAAAGAGGTCACTGCCGGCGGCGTCAACGGCGGATGACGGAAGGGACTGCTGGGCAGCGATGACATGGGAGATGTCAGGAGAGACACCGGGGGGACCCTGCTCCGCGCTGCACGGCGGGCTCCATTGACTTCCGCTCCCTGCCCTGAACCGCTTTCCCACGGTCGGCTGACCGTCCCGGTGGGTTCCTGCTTCGACGCGCGGTGCCAGGACGAGTCCCGGTCTTACCTGCGCTCCACAGGCTGACACCGCCAGTCCGGCGGCCTTGGCGATGTTGAGCGCCGCGTTGACATCTCGGTCCAGGACAGTCCCGCAGGCACCGCACGTCCATACGCGGACGTGGAGGGGTTTGGGCCGTCCTTGACGCCGCAGGCCGAGCACACCTGAGAGGTGGGATCGAAGCGTCCGATGCGGAAGAACGTGCGCCCGTACATCGCGGCCTTGCACTCCAGCATTGCAACGAACGAGGACCATCCCGCGTCGTACTTGGCCAGGCGCGTGCGGGCGAGTCCCCTGACCGCCAGATCCACTGTGCTTTCGCCCTTCACGCTCACTTGGTTTTCGTAACGAAGTGCCAGCACAAGGTCTTCAACGATGCACACCTGAAGCGGATGAGTAGATCATGCGCGCGGCGTGTGCCGACTTCGAATGCGAGCTGGTCGAGTTCAACGGCGAGAACAACCACGTGCACCTGCTCGTGAACTTTCCGCCCAAGCGCCCTGTCCAAGCTGGTCAACTTTTTGAAGGGCGTCTCCTCCCGCGGGCTCCGCCAGGAGTACCCCGAACTGGTCCGGCACTACTGGCGGGCACAGCGCCTATGGTCCGGCTCCTACTTCGCCGGATCGGCCGGCGGGGCTCCGCTGTCGCCAGTCCGTCAGTACATCGCGCAGCAGAATCGTCCGATGTGACCTACGGGTCAGAGCACCTCTCAGAATCGCTGCACCACCGGGCCGAAGCCCGGTGCACTGCGATTAATCCCGGTAGCACCGGCGAACACCGGCGCCCGAAAACGTAGAGGCCGGTCCGTCGACTGACGGACCGGCCTCTCCCGGTGGGCGATACTGGGTTCGAACCAGTGACCTCTTCGGTGTGAACGAAGCGCTCTCCCACTGAGCTAATCGCCCGGGAACGCACTGAACCATACAGGCCGCTGCGGGTTTCCTTCAAACCCTGCCGAGGTATGCGGACAGCCCACGCCGCCCGCCGCGCATCATCGCCGCGTGGTTGGCGAGGAAGACCGGCCGGCACGGCAACGCCAGCCGCCTCATCAGCGGCTTGCGCACCTCCACCTCCTGCTCGTACACGGCCCGGGTGCCGGCACCGCGCTCCGTCAGCGTCCACCGCGCCCACCCCTCCAGGTCCCCCTCCATGCCCACTTCGAGCAACCCCGCGGTCGGGTCGCGCCGCTGTGCGCGAGCGGTGACGAGCAGTTCGTACGGAAGGAAGGAGCGGAAACGCGCGGTGCCGGTGTCCTCGTCGAGCCGGGTCACCTCGCGGACCTGCGGCCACCACAAGGGGTACTCGCCGACCCGCTCGAGGACCGTGTACACGGCGCCCGGTCCGGCAGGCAGATCCCAGACGCTGCGGAAGCGGTAGTGGCACCAGTTCATGGTGCAAGTCTGCGCCTGCCGGGGCGTACTCACGTGTGATCTGAGTATCCGCACCCATGCCCTGTCATGTGGCGGGGGCCACACTCCAGACCATGGAGAACGTTCCGCCACCCGCCGAGGAACTGGCGATCCTCGAGCGCGAGCTGGTCCGACTGGACGCTCGCCGGGCCCAGTTGCTGGCTCGCAGAGCCTGGCTCATCGCGGCGCTCCGGCCGCCCGTCGCGCCTGCCGTACCGGCCACGCGGCCCTCTGCCGTGCGGCCTTCCGTCGCGCAGCCCTTCCTCGCGCCGCCGCCCGACGCCTCCCCGCCTAGTGTGCAGAATCTGCTGCTCACCCTCGGCGGCATTCTGCTGACCATCGCCGCAATCGCATTCACACTGGTCAGCTGGGGTGACTTGGGTATCGGCGGACGCTCGGCGGTGCTCGGCGCGGTGACGGTCGCGGCGCTCGCGGCGCCGGTCGCGCTGCTGCCCAGGCGGCTCGCCTCGACCGCCGAGTCGGTGGCCGCGCTCGGCCTGGTGCTGATGGTGCTCGACGCGTACGCGCTGCACCAGGTGGCGCTGGCCGGGACCGACGGCCTCGGCTATGCGGCCTTCGCATCGGCCTCGCTCGCCGCGCTCTGGACGGTGTACGGGCTGTCGCTGGACCGGCTGCGGATTCCGCTGCCGGTCGCCGTACTGACCGCGCAACTCCCGCTTCCGCTCTGGGCGCTGACCGCCGCTGCGGGCGCGCCGCCGATGGAGTGGGCGCTGCTGACGACCGCGGCGCTCGATGTCGCGGTCGCGGTGTGGGCGAAGCCGGCCGGTCTGCGAGCCATCGCCGCCACCGGTGCCGCGACGACGGGCGGCTCGGCGCTGCTGGTCGGGGGATGGCAGTCGGTATCGGCGGATGCGCCGCTCGACGCGGCCGCGCCTGCCGCGCTGCTGCTCACAGCGGCCGCGGTGGCGGTGTTCGCGGCCTGGCGCGCCTCTTCGGCCGCGGTTGCCGCCTCCGCGGTGGCGGGTCTCGCGGTGATCGCGGCCGCCGGAGGCGTGGTGCGCGCGGCGGTGCCGGAGGGGTGGTCGGTACTGGGCTATCTGCTGTGTGCGGCCGCTCTGTTGGGAGTCGTACGGGCGGGCGCGCCGAAGAGGTTGGCACCGGGCCTGACGGGTGCGGCCGGCGCGGTGCACGCCTTGGCGGCGCTCTCGACGCTGCCGCTGGTCGCTCTCACGCTGGCGGGCCCGCTGTCGGGCCTCGGCGACATCTGGTCGGGCACCCCGACGGATGCGCGCGGGGCGCTGGGCGTCGGACTCCCGGTGCCGGGCCTGACCGCGGCACCGGTGGTGCTGCTGGTCGTGGCAGCGGTCCTCGCGACGGCGTCCCGCTGGTTGCCGTCGACGACAACCGCGTACACCGCACCGGCAGTCGGCGACCCGAAGGGAACGACGCACCAGTCCGGCCCGGCAGGCACCGGCCCGCACCCCGCGGGCGCTCCTGCTCAGGCCACCGGCGCCACGGGCACCGCGCCGCGCCCGGCGAACGCGCCCGCCACGGAAGACCGTCCCGGCCGAACAACCGGCACCACGCACCCCGCCGACCAGGCCGGCAGCACCCCGCGCCCGGGGGACTCACCCACCACGGAAGACCATCCCGGCCGAACAACCGACACCACGCCGTCCTCCTCCGGGCCGGCAGTCACCCACCCGGGCGCGCCCCCGAACCCCTCCGGCCCACCCGCGGGAGCCTCCTGGCCCGGCCGGCCCCCGGCCTCCGGCGCGTGGGGAGCCGCCCCCGCGGCCCCACGGCCTGATCGGCGTGCCGCGGCCGTCGGCGCGGCTCTCGCGCTCGCGTGGGCAGGTCTGTTCGTCGTGCCGCCCGCGCTGGATCTGGCCCACCCGGCCACCGTGACGCTCCACCTGGTCCTCAGCGTGGCCGCGCTGGTGCTCGCCGTGCGCCCCGGCCGGATCGCCCGGCACGCCCCGGCCGGCCCCGTCGTCGCCCTCGTCTGCGGCCTCGCGGGTGCTGTGAGCGTCGCCCTGTTGTCCCTGGCCACCCGCCCCGCCACCTTCGCGATGCTGGGCACACTGGTCGCGGCTCTCGCGGCCGCGGCCGCGGTCCGGGCACCTCGCGCCGCGCAGGCGGTACTCGCCTGCGCCGCCACCGCTTTCGCCACCGCCTTTGTGGGCGCCGTCGCCGCTGCCGCGGAACTCCCGCCCCACCGGGCCGCGTTGGCACTGCTCGTCGTCCCCGCCGCCGTGGCGCTCCTCGCCGCCCGGCTGGGCCGCCACCCCGTCGCCCTCCCCATGGAGCTCACCGGCGCCGCGGCCGGACTGCTCGCGGTCGTCCTCGCCACGGAGCACCGGCCGACCCTCTCCCTGGTGCTCGCGCTCTGCGGCGTGATCGCCGCGGGCACCGCGGTACGTGCCGAGCGCCGGCCCGCCGCCGGCCATCTCGCGGCGGTGCTGTTCGTGCTGGCCACCTGGGTGAGGCTGGCCGCCTCGGACGTCGCGTCGCCCGAGGCGTACACCCTGCCCGTGACCGTCTCCGCGCTCGTCGTCGGCGTACTGCGCCGCCGCCGCGACCGGGAGGCGTCGTCCTGGACGGCGTACGGTCCCGGTCTCGCCGCGACGCTGCTGCCGAGCCTCTTCGCAGCCTGGGGCGACGGGCACTGGCTGCGTCCGCTGCTGCTGGGCCTCGCGGCCCTGGCTCTGACGCTCGCCGGTGCCCGGTTGCGCCTGCAGTCGCTGCTGGTGCTCGGAGGCACGGTGCTCGCGCTGGACGCCCTGCACGAGCTCGCGCCGTACGTCGTCCAGGTCGTCGGCGCGCTCCCCCGCTGGCTGCCACCCGCGCTCGCCGGTCTGTTGCTCCTCGCGGTGGGCGCGACCTACGAGCAGCGGTTGCGGGACGCGCGCAAGCTCCGCGACACCCTCGGCCGGATGCGCTGAGCGGCCCGCGGAGACGGAGAAACGCCGAAGGCCCCGGAGACTTCACGTCTCCGGGGCCTTCGGTCCGGGTGGGCGATACTGGGTTCGAACCAGTGACCTCTTCGGTGTGAACGAAGCGCTCTCCCACTGAGCTAATCGCCCGGGCACTCCGCAAACATTACCCCATGTCAGCGAGTCCCCCTGACCAGTTTCGGGTCACTCCTCGATCTTCCACGGCATGACGATCCCGAACTTCCAGACGTAGATTCCGACCAGCACGGCGATGATCACGAGACCGATCGTGGTGAGGATGATGTTCCGTCGGCGCACCCTCGGATCGAGCGCCCGCTGAGCCGCCTCGGTGACCTTTCGCTTGGTCCAGCGCAGCACGAGCTGCGCCCAGACGAACTCGGTCGCCCAGATCGCCATACCGCCGAAGATCACCAGCCAGCCGGGGCCCGGCAGCGGCAGCATCACGATGCCGGCGCCGACCACCGCGAGGCCGATCACGAAGACACCGACCTGCCAGCTCAGGTGCAGCGTCCTCGACCTCTTGATGAAGTGGGGCGCCTTCGAACCGAGGACCGGCCCCTCATCCACCTTCTCCGTCACGTCCCCCGTCGCGGGGATCGGACCCGTCGCTGCGACGGACTCTTCCCGCTCGTCACTCTCCGCATTCATGGGGCCCAACCTACCGGATTGCACCTCGTCACCGGAATGGCCCTATAACACAAAGTGACGCACCGCTGCAGGAACGGCATGAGGGATCACAAAACGGTCAGAGGGGTTTACAACGGCACCGTAGGTGGCATGTCGATTTCGCCGACGTGCGAATCCCCGAGCGCACACTGAGCGAAAGGCCCTGGCGCTTATGAACACCACGGTCAGCTGCGAGCTGCACCTGCGCCTCGTTGTATCGAGCGAGTCTTCACTGCCTGTACCCGCGGGCCTGCGGTATGACACGGCCGATCCCTATGCCGTGCACGCCACCTTCCACACCGGAGCCGAAGAGACGGTCGAATGGGTGTTCGCCCGCGATCTTCTCGCCGAGGGCCTGCACCGGCCCACCGGCACGGGTGACGTCAGAGTCTGGCCGTCGCGCAGCCATGGCCAGGGCGTCGTCTGCATCGCATTGAGCTCCCCGGAGGGCGAAGCACTGCTCGAGGCCCCGGCGCGGGCCCTGGAGTCGTTCCTGAAGCGGACCGACGCCGCGGTGCCACCGGGCACCGAGCATCGTCACTTCGATCTCGACACGGAGCTCTCGCACATCCTGGCGGAAAGCTGAGCCAGACCGAGAGCTGCACGGCGCCGTCCTACTCGGGGAGACGGCGCCGCGCGGACAGCCACATACGGCGGACACCGGCGCCGTCACCGCGGATTCCCACGCGGTGACGGCGCCGGTGCGCTCTCCGCACCAACCGCTAGAGTCAGCGCAATTCGGCGGGCACCGGCCCGCAGCACCTCAGGGAGCGAATCGTGCTGATCCCCCACGACACCCGGATCGCCCTCGACACCGTCGTCGATCTGGTGAACACCGCATCGGACGGCGAGCAGGACGACGGGCTCGCGGATGTCGCGGCGCTGTACGACTTCGTGCGGAACCACAGCGTCAGCGACGTGGGCGACCTCGGCCGGCGGGACCTGAAGGCCGTGCGGGGGGTACGGGCGCGGTTCGCGGAGATCTTCGCGGCGCCCGACAGCCGCAGCGCAGCCGAACTGGTCAATGAGCTGGTGGCGGCCGCGGGGACCACCCCGCAGCTCACCGACCACGACGGCTACGACTGGCATGTCCACTACTTCGCGCCGGGCGCCTCGGTCGCCGACCATCTCGCGGCGGACTGCGGGATGGCGCTGGCCTTCATCGTCGTGGCGGGCGAGCAGGAGCGGCTGAGGCGCTGCGAGGCGCCCGACTGCGGGCGCGCCTTCGTCGATCTTTCCCGCAATCGCTCGCGTCGCTACTGCGACAGCCGCACCTGCGGCAACCGCCTGCATGTCGCCGCGTACCGCGCGCGCCGCAAGGAAGCGGCCGGCTGAGCCTCACAGCAGAAACAGATCGTGTACCGCGGCCATGAGCAGCAGGAAGCCGATCACCGCGAGGAAGATCATCAGGGGCGGCTGGGAGAGTGCGAAGAGGCAGCCACGCGGCTCTTCGGTCGGTGCGGGGGCCTCGCCCCGGGAGGTATCGAGCATCTCGGGGTGATGATGGCGCAGAGCGGCCTGCCATGATCGACCAACACGCCCCGCGACTGCGGGAGTTCATCAGATCCGCATTTCCGGCCATGGCCGGATACATCAGATGCCGTGCTTCTTCAGGATCGCCTCGATATCGCTGAAGTCCTCGCCGGAACCGGCGGCCTTCGGCTTCGCCTTGGGCTGGGCCACCGGACGGCTGCCCGTCCCGAGCGTGGGCGCGGACGCCGCGGGGGCGACAGCTTCCTGCCGTGCCGCCCTGGCGGCGGCCTTGCGTTCCTTGCGGGTCCCGCCGCCGCGCCGCTCGACGGCCCGGGTGGTCATGAAGAGCAGCCAGGCGCCGCCGAGCAGACCGAAGCCGAGCCACGCCGACGGGCTGAAGGCGGTGTCGACGGCCCATGCGACCACGCCGGTCAGCGCCAGACCCACGGGGATCAGGGAGTAGGCAGCTATCCGGGTCGCCGCGAGGAAACGCCTGCGGTACGCCGTAACGGCGGCGATGCCCAGGCCCGCCGCAGACACCGCGGAACAAATGGTCTCGGCAAGCATCCGGTCCTCCAGGCTTCGGCGGGCATGTGCGGGTACGTCCCTTCCCATCGTGCACCGTCGGGTGGTGTCCGGGCCACGGCCGGGAACGAGCTCAGGGAGATCTCCGGGACGCCCTCCTCCCCAGGTCCCGGTTGGGGCAGCGACGAACGGGCTGGGAGACTGGTCCCATGAGCGATTCCACCACCGCCCGCCCCGTCGTGCTCGACGTCTGGTGCGAGCTCCAGTGCCCCGACTGCCGCAGCGCCCTGGTGGACCTGCGGGCCCTGCGCGAGCGCTACGGCGACCGGCTCGAACTGCGGCTGCGCCACTTCCCGCTCGAGAAGCACAAGCACGCATTCGCCGCCGCCCAGGCCGCGGAGGAGGCGGCCGAGCAGGGTACGACCTGGCCGTATGTCGAGGCGGTGCTGGAGCGCACCGACCAGCTCGCGGCGAAGGGCGAGCCCTTCCTGCTGGAGGTGGCGCGCGAACTGGGTCTGGACGCCGATGAGTTCGACACGGCGCTGATCGACGGCCGGCACATCCTCACCGTCGACGCCGACCAGGCCGAGGGCAAGGCCATCGGTGTGACGGGAACTCCGACGTATGTCATCGACGGCGAGCGTCTCGACGGCGGCAAGAGCCAGCAGGGGCTGCGGGCACGCATCGAGGAGATCACCGACCGGCTGCTCACCGGCTCCGGGTCCAACTCCTAGAGCAGCGGCTTGAAGAGGTTGACAGCGGTCGTTTCGTAGCCGAGCGACTCGTAGAGGCTGATGGCCGGGGTGTTGCCGGCGAAGACATGCAGTGCGAGCAGACGCATCCCGGCGTCGAGCGAGACGCGCTCGGCGAGCAGCATCAGGGAGCGCCCGTGGCCCTGTCCCCGATGTCCGTCGACGACTTGGACGTCGTACACGAACGACGCCTGCTCGCCGAAGCGCGCCTCGCGCCGCCCGACGAAGAGGTGGCCCACGATCACGCCGTCATGGACCAGGAGACTGAGCGAGGTCCCCGGGGTGGCGAGGCCGTCGGGCAGGCTCCGGCGGTGGTCGGCCTCGGACTTGGCACGCGCCTCCTCGGCCGGCAGGCCGCGGTCGATCCAGCTCTGTGCGTAGCTCTCGACGGCCTGAGCCCGCCACTGGGCGAACTCCGCCTCGCTCATCGGACGGCCTTCGACGTGCGCGGGCAGAGCGGGCGGCTCCGCGGGAAGCACCTTGCTCATATTGCGGCTGCGTTCTGTGTAGCCGAGTGCGCTTGTCAGCCGCCGCGCGGCGGTGGCGTCGGGCGGTACGGATGTCAGTACCTGGGTGCAGCCCCAGCCGCGCAGCACCTCTTCGGCGGCGAGGGCGGCGACGGTCCCGCGTCCGCGCCGCCGGTCAGCCTCGTCGATCCGCAGCGAGCGTATGGCGCCGGCCTTGGAGCTGAGCGCCGGGAAGGTGGCGATCTCTGTCCTGCCGACGGGACGGCCGTTCACGCAGACCTCGTACACGCGTGACTTCGCGCCGTCGGCCTCGTGCTGAATCGGCCCGGTCGGCCGCAGGGTGGTGGTCATCAGGGGTGTTCTACCCGCCTGTGAGGCCACCCGTCACGAGGTTTTACGGAGCCTTCGGATCCGGGTCGGCGGCCGAGCGCTCCTCGAAGATCCGCATGGCCTTGGCGGTCGCCGGCCCCGGCGCCTCCGCGATCCGGCGTCCGTCGATTCCGTGGACCGCCTGAACGTCGCGGAGAGTGGAGGTCAGGAAGATCTCCTCGGCCCGGTCCAGTATGTCGAAGGGCAGGTCGGTCTCCTTGGCTCCCGCCCACTCGACGGTCAGTGCGCGGGTGATGCCCGCGAGGCAGCCGGAGGAGACGCGCGGGGTGAGCAGCTCGCCGTCGACCACGACGAAGACATTGGAGCCGGTGCCCTCGCAGAGCTGTCCGACGGTGTTGGCGAAGAGCGCCTCGGACGCGCCCTGCTCGCTCGCCCTGGCGAGGGCGACGACATTCTCCCCGTACGACGTCGTCTTCAGGCCGGTCAGAGCCCCGCGCTCATTGCGGGTCCAGGGGACGGTGATCACCGCGGTGGTGTCGGGGCGGCGCTTGGTCTCGCCGAGCGCGACGACCAGGGTCGGTCCTGCCGTGCCCCGGTCGGAGCCGAGGGGCGAGACTCCGCCGGTGTAGGTGATGCGCAGCCGGCCGAGCTCCATCGGATTGGCTTCCAGCACGGCGGAGCAGGCGCGGCGCACCTCGTCGTGGTCCGGCTCCGGCAGGCCGAGGCCGCGGGCCGAGCGGGTCATCCGGTCGAGGTGGAGGGTGAGCGCGAAGGGCTGCCCGTGGACAGTCTTGACGGTCTCGAATATGCCGTCACCGACGGTCAGCCCGTGGTCGAACACGGACACCCTGGCGTCCTCGGCATCCGTGAGTCCGCCATTGACCCAAAGCTTCATCGAGCTGTCCTTCCGCTTGCCTCGTACACCCCGGACGCTACCTTGAGCAGCCGGGAGGCCTTCAGCTCGGTCTCCTCCCACTCGCGCTCGGGGTCGGATCCCCAGGTGATACCGGCACCGGTGCCGAAGCGGAGGACCGGTCCCGCGAGGTCGTGACGGTCGATCCAGAAGGTACGTATGCCGACGGCGAGCTCGCCCGTTCCGCGGTCGGCGTCGACCCAGCCGATACCTCCACAGTACGGGCCACGGGGCGCTGTCTCCAGCGCCTCAATGATCTTCAGCGCACTGGACTTGGGCGCCCCGGTCACCGAGCCCGGCGGGAAGGTCGCCGTCAGCAGTTCCTGCCAGCCCGCCTTGGGGGTCAGCTCGCCGCGCACGGTGGAGACGAGATGGACGAGCCCGGGGTGCGGCTCGACCGCGCACAGTGCGGGGACGGTCACGGTGCCCGTGGCACAGACCCGCCCCAGGTCGTTGCGGACCAGGTCCACGATCATCACATTCTCCGCGTGGTCCTTCTCCAGCAGGTCCGCGGCGGTGCGGCCGGTGCCCTTGATCGGCCCGGACTCGACGGTGCGCCCGTCGCGCCGCAGATACAGCTCGGGCGAGGCGGTGGCGATCTCCACGCCGTGCCCGGGCAGCCGGATCGTTCCTGCGTACGGGGCGGGGTTGCCGCGCGCCAGGAGTGCGGTGAGGGCGTCGACGTCGGCGGCGGCCGGGTCGGGCAGCGGCGCGGACAGGACGCGGCACAGGTTCGCCTGGTAGACCTCGCCGGCCGCGATGTGCTCGCGGATGCGGCGTACGCCCGCGGCGTAGGCGGCCCGGTCCAGCGAGGACGTCCAGTCGCCGGCGGCCGGGCCGCGCCACTGCCCCGGCACGGGCTCGGGCACCGGCTCCGTACGCACATCGCCGAAGCGGGCGCAGGTCAGACGGCCCTCGAAGTCCGCGGCGACGGCCCAGAAGCCGGCCGAGTCGAGGGCTTCGGGGTCGCTGGTGACGTCCCGCAGGTCTGAAGCGACGAGGGAGCCGAAGCGGGCCAAAGGAGCAAGGTCGTGCACGTCTGTGAGTCTAGGGCGGACACCGATGACCTGCTGCGGCGTGAACACACCTCAGCACGCTGCGGAAACGCGTTTTTGTGCTGGCCCAGGAATCCGCTAGAGTTCAACACGTCGCCGGGACGCGCAGGTGAACCGGAACCGACAAGCGGACGTGGCTCAGTTGGTAGAGCATCACCTTGCCAAGGTGAGGGTCGCGAGTTCGAATCTCGTCGTCCGCTCGAAGGGGATCTTCCCGAACCCCTGCACTCCGGGTGGAGTGGCCGAGAGGCGAGGCAACGGCCTGCAAAGCCGTCTACACGGGTTCAAATCCCGTCTCCACCTCCAAGGACGATTAGCTCAGCGGGAGAGCGCTTCCCTGACACGGAAGAGGTCACTGGTTCAATCCCAGTATCGTCCACTGGATCCGTATGGATTCTTCGCGCGATTAGCTCAGCGGGAGAGCGCTTCCCTGACACGGAAGAGGTCACTGGTTCAATCCCAGTATCGCGCACGCAGTACCACGCAAGATCGTCCCGCGCGATTAGCTCAGCGGGAGAGCGCTTCCCTGACACGGAAGAGGTCACTGGTTCAATCCCAGTATCGCGCACCAGCCAGAACCCCCGGCCGTCTCGACGGCCGGGGGTTCTGTCGTTGCGCTGCGGGCCTCTCACCGTGTGACGAAACGCCTCCCACCCGGTGAAGAGCCGAGTGGCCTTCCGTGATCATGCGGGCCCGGCGATCCGGACTCCGGGCCCGCAACAGGTTCAGGAGCCGCTCAGGAGGAGAAGAGCATCCGGCCGAAGCTCTTCTGGCGGTAGTGCCCGCCATGGTGTCCGCCGTGGTGCGGAGCGCCCCAGGCGGGGGCGGGTGCGGCCGGGTAGGCCTGCGGGGCCGGCGGCGGGGGCGGGGCCTGCTGCGTCCACTGCGACTCGAGGCGGGTCAGGGACTCCAGCTCGCCGTAGTCCAGGAATATCCCCCGGCAGCCGCTGCACTGCTCGATCTGGACGCCATTGCGGTTGTACGTATGCATCGCTGCATGGCACTTGGGACACTGCATGGTCTGCTCAGCTCCTCGCCGTTCGGTCGGCATCGCCGGGATGAATGCCCGGTGATGAGGAGTTCAGACTACGACGGAGACTCGAACTCCAACTCGGGCGGGAGAGCCGCAATTCGGGCACAGGCGTCGATCATGGTCTGCTCGACCTCGTCCAGGTCGCGGTGCTCGGCCGCGGATTTCGCGAGGGCCAGGGCGGCGGTCTGGACGGTCAGGGCGCGGGCCGGCACGTCGAGTTGGGGCCAGGGGTCGCCGTCGCCGGTGACGGCCGGGCCGTCTGCCGCCGTGTAGGCGCCGAGGAATCGCTGCCAGATCTCCGGGGGCAGCAGTCCGGCCGCGTACCAGGCGGCGGGACGGGCCAGGTCCCAGGCCGGATCGCCCAGGCCCAGATCGTCGACGTCGATCAGCAGCCAGGGGCCGGCCGGGGCGGGGTGGCGTACGAGCTGGCCGAGGTGGAGGTCGCCGTGGCAGAGGGTGCCGGTCCGGGGCGAAGGAGCCTCGTTGCGGGCCCAGGCGGGGAGCCGGTCCCAGGCACGCTGGACGGTGGCGGCCGCCGGATGATGCGCGGCCGCCGCCCGCATCCGCGCATGGGCCAGGGCGGCCTTGGCGGGGCCGCGCATGGGTGGGAGGGGCGCGGGGAGTACGGCGGGCCCGATGGAGTGCAGCCGGGCGAGGAGGACCGCGGCGTCCTCCCAGGGCGCGGCGTCGGGGTCCGCGGGATCGACGGGGACGCCGTAGGGCCAGGCGGTGACGGGCCTGCCGCGTACGTCCCGCACGTGGAGCGGGAGCGGGGGCAGCAGGATGCCGGCGAGGCGCGGGTGGGCCGCGACGGCGAGCCGGACGCGGTGTCCGTCCAGGTCGGTGCCGGGAGCGTGGGCCTTGGCGACGGCGTCCCCGTGCCGTACGACGGCGCCGTCGGCCCGGTCGGCGAGGACGGACTCGTCCCGCCCGCAAGCCCGGCACGCCTGCCGCGGCGCGGGCAGGTGCGCGGCGTCACGTGCGACGTCGGCGAGCGCGCGTACGACGGATGCGGTCACGGTCTCCCCCGGATGCGGTGCGGTCTGGCGGGAGCCTACGCGGAACCGGGTGTCTGTCGCCGAAGTGCCGATGGAGGCAGGGGGCTCCCGGCTGAGCCCGGGCAGCGCGATGGCCGGTCAGCTCCCCAGCTGACCGGCCAAACGCTGCCGTCCGCCGCACCCCCGTCCCCACGGGGTTGTTGGCCGGATGTCCCCGACCCGGACCGCTCTTCCGGGTCCGGGGCGCCGCTCAGCGCCCCAGCATCACGCCCACGGACGACGCTTGTGTGACCACCGCATCCCAGCCGCCGAAGACGACCACCAGCAGTGCCGCCAGAGGAAGAACCATGGCCGTCGCCACCAGCGGGTGGCGCGTACCGGACGGGCGGCCGCCGAACGCGGCGAAAGCCTTGCGTCCCTGCATGCGGATCATCGTCCGCGAAGCCGTGTCCGCCATGGTCCCTCTCCTGTCGTATGTGGCAGCGGCGGGTGTCTGACCTCGGGGGACGAGTGCTGCACCCGCCGCTTGACTCAACATTAGGGAAGCGACAAGGCCCGGGCGTCATGCCCGCGTACCGATTGACGGGCCTCCCGGAGGATGAGCCACCACCCGGCGACGTACTCCCCAGGGTGGAGACGCGGCCCTAGGACTTGGGGTCTTCCCGGAGGGGTCGCTCCGAGACGTCCTCCCGAGGCACCGGCTGCTCGACCAGAGCCAGCACCCGGGTGGCCATGAAGCGGGCCGTCCGCACCACCGATCCACTGCGGGTGACTTCGCTCACTTCGACCACCCCTCTGCGCACCGCCGTCTCGACCCGGCGGCCCGCCCGGCTTGCCACCACTTCGTACGTACGAGTCGTGTCACCCGCGTCCACGACTATCTCCACGCGGTCCCCCTTCATCGATCCAATCCCCCTTCTGCGACGGACCTTTGAGATCTCGCACGGGTCAGGGGCGGTGTATCCGCAGGCCCCTGACCACTCTTCAAGTTTCCCACCCGGCACTGACAATCGATCGGGCCGTGAGGGCGCGGCCTATGAGCACACCGGGGCAGGGGTACGTAAGCTGTGCCACGTCAAACGGACGACCGGGCAGCGGGGATGGACATGGCGATGATGCGGCTCCGGCGCGAGGACCCGCGTGTCGTCGGCTCGTTCAGGCTTCACCGGCGCCTCGGTGCGGGTGGCATGGGCGTCGTCTACCTGGGCTCCGACCGCCGCGGCCAGCGCGTCGCCCTCAAGGTGATCCGGCCGGATCTGGCCGAGGACCAGGAGTTCAGGTCGCGGTTCGCGCGAGAGGTTTCGGCCGCGCGGCGGATCCGCGGCGGCTGTACGGCACGGCTGGTGGCAGCCGATCTCGAGGCGGAGCGCCCGTGGTTCGCCACCCAGTACGTCCCCGGTCCTTCGCTGCACGACAAGGTCGCCGAGGAAGGCCCGCTGCAGGCGGCCGAGGTGGCCGCGATCGGTGCGGCGCTCTCGGAAGGCCTGGTCGCGGTGCACGAGGCCGGCGTCGTGCACCGGGACCTGAAGCCGTCGAACATCCTGCTCTCCCCCAAGGGCCCCAGGATCATCGACTTCGGCATCGCCTGGGCGACCGGCGCGAGCACGCTCACCCATGTCGGCACGGCGGTGGGCTCCCCGGGGTTCCTCGCGCCCGAGCAGGTGCGCGGCGCGGCGGTCACTCCGGCCACGGACGTCTTCGCGCTGGGTGCCACTCTTGCGTACGCCGCGACCGCGGACTCCCCGTTCGGGCACGGCAGTTCGGAGGTCATGCTCTACCGGGTGGTGCACGAGGAGCCGCAGCTGTACGGGGTTCCGGACGCGCTGGCTCCGCTCGTACAGGCCTGTCTGGCGAAGGATCCCGAGGAGCGGCCCAGCACGCTGCAGCTGTCGATGCGGCTCAAGGAGATCGCGGCCCGGGAGGCCAACGGGCTGCCGGAGGCCCGGCCGCCGGCCCAGCGCGTGCGTATCGAGGAGGACCGTACGACTTCGCGCTACCCGGAGCGCACGGAGCGTTCGGAGCGGACCGAACGTCTGGAGCGGCGCACGGCGGGCACGTCCGTGCCGCGTCCGCAGCCCTCGCGCACCGGGGGTACGCGCCCCCAGCCGTCCCGCAACACCTCCCGGACAAACGGCCGTCAGGGCACCAGGCCCGGTACCCGGCCGACGTCGGCCGGGCGGCGGCCCGCCAACCCGCGGCTGCTGCGGCAGCGGATCATCGTGTTCTTCGTCGTGACGCTGATCGTGGCCCTGGGTATCGCCGCGGCCCAGCAGCTCTAGCTGTTGTGGCTGCTCGGGCTGCTCGGGGGCTGCTCGGGCTGTTGTGGCTGCCCGGGTTCAGGACTGCGGGCGACCCGTCGCCACGGCGTAGAACGCGACTGCGGCAGCCGCGCCCACATTGAGCGAGTCCACGCCGTGTGCCATCGGGATGCGTACCCACTCGTCGGCGGCAACCAGCGCCTGGGTGGAGAGCCCGTCGCCCTCCGCGCCCAGCATCAGCGCGACGCGCTCCAGCCGGTGCGGGGCCGCCTCGTCGATGACGGAGGCCTTCTCGTCGGGGGTGAGAGCGAGGAGCTTGAAGCCCGCTTCCCGTACGGACTCCAGGCCCTTGGGCCAGGAGTCGAGGCGGGCGTACGGGACGGAGAAGACCGCGCCCATGGAGACCTTGACCGAGCGGCGGTAGAGCGGGTCCGCGCAGTCCGGGGAGAGCAGCACGGCGTCCATGCCGAGGGCGGCGGCGCTACGGAAGATCGCCCCGATATTGGTGTGGTCGTTGACCGACTCCATCACGACCACCCGGCGGGTCGTCCGGAGCAGCTCGTCGGCGGTCGGCAGCGGCTTGCGCTGCATGGAGGCGAGCGCGCCACGGTGCACGTGGTAGCCGGTGACCCGCTCGGCGACCTCCGGGCTGACGGCGTAGACCGGAGCCGGGAGTTCGTCGATGACGTCGCGCATCACATCGACCCACTTGGCGGAGAGCAGCATGGAGCGCATCTCGTAACCGGCGTCCTTGGCCCGTCTGATGACCTTCTCGCCCTCGGCGATGAACAGGCCTTCGACGGGCTCGCGCTTGCGCCGGAGTTCGACGTCGGTCAGGCCCGTGTAGTCGCGCAGGCGCGGGTCGTCGGGATCCTCGACAGTGATGAGATCAGCCACAGGGTGATACTGCCTTCTCCGGGGTGCGGTGCCAACGGCTGGGGCCGAGTTGGGTTACCGCTGGTTACTTTGTTCCTACGGTGACCACGTCACCGATGACGATGACGGCCGGGGGCCGTACGTCCGCGGCCCTGGCCGTCTCGGCGACGGTCCCGAGGGTGGCGTCGACGCGTCGCTGGGAGGCGGTCGTGCCCTCCTGGACCAGGGCGACGGGGGTCTCGGGGGCCTTGCCGTGGGCGACAAGGGTCTGTGCGATCGCGCCGATCTTGTCGACGCCCATGAGGACGACCAGCGTGCCGCGGAGCTTGGCGAGGGACGGCCAGTCGACGAGCGAACGCTCGTCGTCGGGGGCGACATGGCCGCTGACGACGGTGAACTCGTGGGCCACTCCGCGGTGGGTGACGGGGATTCCGGCGGCGCCGGGGACGGAGATCGAGCTGGAGATACCAGGCACGACGGTGCAGGCGATGCCGGCCTCGGCGAGGGCCTGGGCCTCTTCCATGCCGCGGCCGAAGACGAAGGGGTCCCCGCCCTTGAGGCGTACGACCGCCTTGCCGGCCTTGGCGTGCTCGATCAGGGCGTTGTTGATGGCCTCCTGGGCCATGTAGCGGCCGTACGGGATCTTCGCTGCGTCGATCACCTCGACGTGCGGCGGGAGTTCGTCGAGGAGGTCGCGGGGGCCGAGGCGGTCGGCGATGACGACGTCGGCCTCGGCGAGGAGGCGGCGACCGCGGACGGTGATCAGGTCGGGGTCACCGGGACCACCGCCGACGAGAGCGACGCCCGGGGTGCGGGTGCGGTGGTGGGGGGCGGCGAGGGTGCCGTCGCGCAGGCCCTCGACGATGGCGTCGCGGAGCGCGGCGGAACGGCGGGGGTCGCGGCCGGACACCTCAGTGGTGAGGACGGCGACGGTCACGCCTTCGGAACGGCCGGTTGCCGGGGTCCAGGCGGTGGCGGCGCCGGCGTCGTCGGAGCGTACGCACCAGGTGCGGGTGCGCTCGGCCTCGGCGGAGGCGGCGTTGTTCGCTTCGGCGTCGGAGGTGGCGACGAGGGCGTACCAGGTGTCGGCGAGGTCGCCGTCGGCGTAGGCGCGCTTGATCCAGCGGATCTCGCCGGCTTCGGCCATCGCCTCGACGGAGGGCGTCGCGGACGGCGATACGAGAACGATGTCGGCACCGGCCGCGATAAGCGCGGGCAGCCGGCGCTGGGCGACCTGGCCGCCGCCGATGACGACGACGCGCCGCCCGGAGAGGCGGAGTCCGACGGGATAGGCGGGGTGCGCGGCGTGCTCGGCCATGACGGTACGGGCTCCTCGGGCGGGACGTGCGTGGTACGGGTCCGCTGCGGCGCTGAAGCGGCTGGTGGGCGGGGTGTCAGCGCCCGCGGACCAGCTTACGGGGCGGGGGGTGCGGGGGCAGGCCCGGGAGACTTTCCTTACCCCGCCCCGTGCGCCCCGTCCGCCCCGTCCGCCCCCGGCCCTTCCGGAGCCGGGGACGGGCCCCGAGGCCGGTTCGGCCCCCGGCGGACGGTTGCGCAGGTCGGCGCCCCGGATTCCCGGCGCCCCCAACCCCGTGCCGCGACCCGTTACTTCGTCGCGACCCGTTACTTCTCCGTCACGCCCGCCGAGTCGAACGTTGCCACCTCGTGCATCGCCCTGGCCGCGCTCTGGACCACCGGGAGCGCCAGCAGCGCGCCCGTGCCCTCGCCGAGGCGAAGGTCCAGGTCCACCAGGGGGCGCAGGCCCAGTTTGTTGAGGGCCGCCACGTGGCCCGGCTCTGCGCTGCGGTGGCCCGCGATGCAGGCCGCCAGGGCCTCGGGCGCGATCGCACGGGCCACCAGTGCCGCCGCGCCCGCCGAGACTCCGTCCAGCACCACCGGCGTACGCAGCGACGCGCCGCCCAGGATGAAGCCGACCAGCGCCGCGTGCTCCAGCCCGCCGACTGCCGAGAGCACGCCGATCGGGTCCGCCGGGTCCGGCGCGTGCAGTTCCAGCGCGCGGCGCACGACGTCGACCTTGCGCGCGTGCATCTCGTCGTTGATGCCGGTACCGCGGCCCGTGATCTCGCCCGGGTCGATCTCCGTGTACACGGAGATCAGCGCCGCCGAGACCGTCGTGTTGGCGATGCCCATCTCACCGGTGAGCAGCGCCTTGTTCCCCGCGGCCACCAAGTCCCGCGCCGTCTCGATACCGACCTCGACCGCTGAGAGGACCTCCTCGCGGCTCAGCGCGAGACCGGTCGTGAAGTCGGCCGTACCCGGCCTGACCTTGCGCGGCAGCAGACCCGGCGTGGCGGGAAGGTCCCCGGCCACACCCACGTCGATGACGCAGACCTCGGCGCCGACCTGGTTGGCGAATGCGTTGCACACCGCCCCGCCGCCAAGGAAGTTGGCGACCATCTGGGCCGTCACCTCCTGCGGCCAGGCGGTGACCCCCTGCGCGTGCACCCCGTGGTCACCCGCGAAGATCGCGACCGCCGCGGGCTCCGGGATCGGCGGCGGGCACATCCGGGACAGGCCGCTCAGCTGGGCGGAGATGATCTCCAGCATGCCGAGCGCTCCGGCCGGCTTGGTCATCCGCTTCTGCCGCTCCCACGCCTCGCCGAGCGCCTTCGCGTCCAGCGGACGGATGTTGGAGACGGTCTCCTGGAGCAGATCGTGCGGCTCCTCGCCGGGCAGGGCACGGCGGCCGTACGTCTCCTCGTGCACGACCCAGGACAGCGGCCGACGCTTGGACCAGCCCGCCTGCATCAGCTCGGGCTCCTCCGGGAACTCGTCGACGTAACCGACACAGAGGTACGCCACGACTTCGAGGTGCTCCGGCAGACCCAGCGCGCGCACCATCTCGCGCTCGTCGAAGAAGCTGACCCAGCCGACGCCGAGGCCTTCGGCCCGGGCTGCGAGCCAGAGATTCTCGACGGCGAGGGCCGAGGAGTACGGGGCCATCTGCGGCTGGGTGTGCCGGCCGAGGGTGTGGCGGCCGCCGCGCGTCGGGTCGGCGGTGACCACGATGTTCACCGGGGTGTCGAGGATCGCCTCGATCTTCAGTTCCTTGAACTGCTTGGCCCGGCCCTTCGGCAGGGACTTGGCGTACGCCTCCCGCTGGCGCTGCGCCAGTTCGTGCATCGTCCGCCGGGTCTCGGCCGAGCGGATGACGACGAAGTCCCAGGGCTGCGAGTGGCCGACGCTGGGGGCTGTGTGCGCGGCCTCGAGCACGCGCAGCAGCACCTCGTGCGGGATGGGGTCGGAACGGAAGCCGTTGCGGATGTCCCGGCGCTCGCGCATCACGCGGAGTACGGCTTCGCGCTCGGCGTCGTCATAGCCGGGTGCGGGCGCGGTCCCGGCAGCGGCCGCTGCGGGGACCGGCTCCGGCTCGGGTGCGGGCGCGGGCTCCTCGGCCTCGACGACCTCAGCCACGTCGATCACCTCGATCACCTCGGGAGCCGACTCGGGCTCGGGCTCGATCACGGGAGCCGGCTGGGCAGCGGTCTCCGCGGACACTTCCTGGGGCACGTCCCAGCCACCGTCACGCGGCGCCGGCACCTTCGCCACGGCTTGCGGCTCCGGTACGGGTACCGATACCGGTTCCACTACGGCTTCCGCTTCCTGCACAGGCACGGGCACAGGCACGGGCTCGGGCTCGGCCGCCGGTTCGACCTCCGGCTCGGGCTCGGGCGCGGACTCCTGCTGCACCATCTCCGGCTGCACGAGCACGTCGACCGGCGTGGGCGCCAGGTGGGGCGTGGTGGGGAGCGATCCGTCGACCGGGACGAACTGTCCGACGGACGTCGGCTCCGGCTCCGGCTCGGCGACCGGGGCAGGGTCCGGGACGGGTGCCGGAACAGGGTCCGGGACCGGCGCCGGAACAGCCTCGGCCTCGGCGACAAACGGAACAGGCTCCGGGACGACCGTTTCTGCTGGGACGACAGAGGGAATTTGGGGCTGCGGAGGCTGAGGGTCCCAAGGGGCTCCGGCCTGCGGGGGGATCTCGCCCAGCTGCGGCCCCGGCAGCATTGCCGACCCGTCGCGCGGGATGTCGAGGTACTCCACGCCCGTCGTGGGCGACCCGGAGTTGGGCACGGACACGGCGTGTGGCGGCGTTGCACCCGCCGGTCCGCGGTCGGCGAGGGAGCGCACCACGCCGCCCGAGGTGTCGGGCACCGGCGGGCCCATGTGCAGCGGCCGCCGCGCGGGCGGCGGAGTCGGCGTGGCTGAGGTGGGCGGGATACGTACGCCATTGAGGTCGACCGAACCGGAGTCACGGCCACCGGCCTCATGCGCGCCCGGCTCGGACAGCGGCGGAACCTGTGCGACCGGTGCGACCGGGACGAAGGGCTCGGCCACGGGGACGGGCTGTTCCTCCGCGAAGGCCGGAGCGACCGGTTCCGCCATCGCCGCGGGCTCTGCAAGCCCCGGCGCCAGAAATTCCTGAGCCACGAAATCCTGAGCGACGAATTCCTGACCCACGAACTCCTGACCCGCAGGCATCTGCACCGGCGCGGCCACCTCGACATGCTGCTCGGAACCCAGGTGCTCGGAAACCTGCTGCTCAAAGACCTGATGCTCAAAAAACTGCTGCCCGGCAGCCATATGCTCAGGCACCGGCGTCTGATCCACCGGCACAGCCACAGGCGCGAGCCCACCCACAACGTGCCCGGGTGCCGGAGCCATCGGCATCTGCGCGACCGGCGCCTGAGCCACCGGCCCCTGCGCCCCCATGCCCGGCGGCACCGGCGCCGCGCCCGGCTGCGGGTCGCTCCACGCGCCCTGCGCACCCGGCATCAGCAGCAGATCGTCCTCTTCGGGACCGTTCTCGGAGGGGCCCAGGAAGGTGTACGCGCCAGCAGCGGGGATACCCGGCTGCTCCACCATGCCTGCGTTCTCCGGCAGCCCCTCGCCCGGGACCTGGCCGGTGTCAGTCATGCGTACCCCTCGCCCATCGCTTGTGCTCCTTCGCCCATCGCCCGGGGCACCCGACCACGGCACACCTGACGCCCGTCAACAAGAACGAGCGTGAGCTCCGCGCGGCACGTTCGGCCCACGGACACCAAGCATTCTCGCGGCCGTTTCGCCGCCGCGGCAGGGAGATCCGCCACGGTCCGATGTGGGCTGCGCCACGTTGCGCTTCCCCCGGTTCCGACGTACCACATACGGGAGCCAAAGGGACCCCCTTTTCCGGACATTGACGAACGAAGCGACGAACGGCCGGGCGCGGTACAACGATCGGCCAGCCTACATCGCGCGGTGCGGCGGCGGGGTCACGGGGCGCGGTCCGGCTGGCGGCCGGAGAGCAGAAAGACGACGGAGCGCTCCCGCTCCGCCCATGCCACGGTGTCCAGTTCGACGGACTGCAGAAGCGCGCACTCGACGGCGTAGCCACCGGCCGCCAGTGCCGCGCCGATCGCCTCGGCCTCGTCCCGGGTCGAGGCATGGGACACGATGCGCTGCGGCCGCCGGTCGGCACAGGCGGTCACCACCGGCACTCCCCCGCCCCCGATCCGTACGACATCGGGCTCGGGCAGCCGCTCCAGCACATGCGGCGCACGGCCCTGGACGACCTGGAGCTGGACCCCGGAGCTCCGTGCCGTGGCGGCGATACGGTCGCAGGCGGCCCGGTCGGCGTCGACGGCGATCACCGCGGCTCCGAAGCGGGCTGCCTCGGCCGCGAGAGCACCGCTGCCGGAGCCGATGTCCCACACCAGGTCGCCGATACGCGGTCCCAGGCGGGCCAGCTGTGCGGCGCGCAGCTGCACCGACTCGCCCTCACCGACGGCACCGGCCCCGGGCTCCGGCGGCAGCGCCCAGCCCCGTACCGCCGGCGGATAGCCGGGGTCGCGGCCGGCGATCCAGCCGCTGCCCGGCACGGCCGCGCTCGCGGCTCCGCCGATGACGATGACGACATTGGGGTCGCGCCAGACGTGGTCGGCCGCCTTGTCGGAGGTGAGGACGGTGACCTGCTCACGGTCGGTGCCGAGTTCCTCGCAGATGACGAAGGTGCGGTGGACGCCTTCGAGGAGCAGGGCGAGTTCCGCGGGACCGGCGCCCGGGGAGGTGAGGACGGCCACTTTGGAGTGCGCCCGGCACACATTGACGGCGCGGCGCAGCGTACGGCGGTGGGCGACGACGATCTGTGCGTCGTCCCACGGCATTCCGGCCCGGGCGAAGGCGGTGGCCACGGAGGAGACCGCGGGGACGACCTCGACCTCGAGGCCGTGCTCCGGCGCGCGCAGGGTGCGTACGACCCCGAAGAAGCCCGGGTCGCCGTCGGCGAGGACGACGGCGCTGCCGCGGTGGCCGGCGATCCGGCGGGCGGCGAGGTCGACGCTGCCGAGCCGGATGCGCTCGGCGCCCCGCGGCACCTCGGGCAGCGCCAGATGGTGCGCGGCTCCGGCCACCAAAGTGGCGGCGGAGAGGGCGGACCTGGCCGCGGCGGTGAGGGGCGAACCGTCCCAGCCGATCACCGTGACGCGGTCGGCCATCGTCGTCAGTCTCCTGGTGTTGTCGCAGGTCGGGGCAGCCCGCAGGGGCGGGCATGGCGAGACTACCCGGAGCGGGCGATGATCGGCTGTGACGGCTGCGTCAGTTCCAGTCGATGAAGCCGTCAGTTCCAGTCGGTGAAGGAGGCGTAGCCCGCGTCCGCCATCCGGTCCGGGACGCCCTCGAGGTCCTCGGGCAGCAGACTCCAGACGATCAGATCGGTGCGGATATCGGCCCAGCCGCCGTCCTCCGTCTGCGTACGCGCTATCCAGGCATTCCGCAGCACTCCCTCACTGATGCAGCCGATCTTCTGCGCGACCTGCTGGGACGCGGTGTTGTCGGCGGCCGTGCGCAGCTCGATGCGCTCGAACTGCTGGACGCGGAAGAGCCACTGGGCGACGGCCAGCACCGATTCGGTGGCGTAGCCCTCGCCGCGCGCCCAGGGGGCGGTCACGTAGGCGACCTCAGTGGCGAGTGTGCGCCAGTTGGTGTTGTGCAGATGGATGGTTCCCACGAGCCGCTGGGTGAGGAACTCCGTGACGGCCAGGACTATGCCGCGTCCTTCGGTGCGCTCTGCAGGAGCGATCCTGCGCACCCAATCCTCGGCGTCCGCCGCCGTGTACGGCTGCGGAACCGAGGTCCAGGCGGTGACCAGCTCGTCGTTCATCATCTCGGTGTGCGCCGGGATGTCGGCTTCTTCGAAGGGGCGCAGCACCAACCGCTCCGTGCTGATGGACACGTCCGGGAAGGTGGTAGTCATGCGCAGCTCCATGCCGAAGACCGTCGTAAGGGCCGTAGCCGTAAAGGCACAGCATGCAGCATCGGGTGGCGGATGTGCATGGCCGGGTGATGAGTACCACGAGGCCCCGCCCACCTGTTGCGGTGCGCGGGGCCTCGTCCAAAGGGCTTGCTGCGGGCGTTACTTGACGGCGCCGAAGGCCGGGACGACCGAGCCCGCGTACGTGTCCTCGATGAACTTCTTCACCTCGGGGGAGTTGAGGAGCTTCGCGAGCTTCTGCACGCGGGCGTCCTTCTCGTTGCCCTCCTTGACGGCGAGGAAGTTGGCGTAGGGGTTGCCCTCCGCCTTCTCCAGCGCAAGGGAGTCCTTGGCGGGCTTGAGGTCGGCCTCGATGGCGTAATTGCCGTTGATGACCGCGGCGTCGACGTCGTTCAGGGCGCGGGGCAGCGTGGCGGCCTCGATCTCCTTGAACTCCAGGCCCTTCTTGTCCTGGATGTCGGAGAGCTTGGCGCCCGAGCCGACACCGGACTTGAGGGTGATCAGACCGTTGTCCGCGAGGAGCTTGAGCGCGCGGCCCTCGTTGGTGGTGTCGTTCGGTACGGCAACGGTCTGCCCGGACTTGAGGTCCTTGAGGTCCTTGACCTTCTTCGAGTAGAGGCCCAGCGGCTCCAGGTGAACGTTGACGACCGGAACGATGTGGGTCTTGTTCTTCTTGTTGAAGTCGTCCAGGTACGGCTTGTGCTGGAAGAAGTTGGCGTCGACCTGTCCGCTCTCGGTGGCGGTGTTCGGCAGGACGTAGTCCGTGAACTCCTTGACCTCGAGGTTGAGTCCGGCCTTCTTCGCCAGCTTGTCCTTGACGAAGTTGAGGATGTCGGCGTGCGGCGTCGGGGACGCGGCGACGACCAGCGCCTTGGACTCGTCGCCCTTGGCTCCGGAGCCGGACTTGGCGCCCGGGTCGGAGGCGGTGCCGCAGGCGGTCAGGCCGAGAGCGAGGGCGGCGGTGGCGGCGGCAGCCGCGGTGAGCTTGATGTTCTTACGCACGAAAAGTGCCTCTTTCTGGTGGTGCGGAACGTTGCCCGGACAAGGAGTGCGGGCTTCTTGGAATAAGGTCTGGGGGTGGGTCAGGCCGCAGGTCAGGCGGTACGGCCACGGCGCGCCAGGAGTCGTACGACCCCGTCACCGATGAGCTGTACGACGGTCACCAGGGCGATCAGGATGACGACCGTGATGAGCATGAACTGGGTCTCGAAGCGCTGGAATCCGTAGGTCACGGCCTTGGAGCCAAGACCCTCGCCGCCGACCGCGCCGGCCATCGCCGAGTAGCCGACGAGCACGATCACGGTGGTGGTGACGGCGGAGACGAGCGACGGCAGCGCCTGCGGCAGCAGCACCTTGCGGACGATCGTCGGAATGGACCCACCCATCGCCTGGACGGCCTCGACCAGGCCGTGGTCGACCTCGCGGATCGCCGTCTCGACGAGCCGGGCGAAGAACGGAATGGCGCCGACGGCGAGCGGCACGATCATCGCGGTGGGGCCGATGAAGGTGCCGACGACCAGGGTGGTGAAGGGGATCAGCGCGATCAGCAGAATGATGAACGGCAGCGAGCGGCCGATGTTCACGATCACGCCGACGACCTTGTTCACCGGGGTGTTCTGCAGCAGTCCGCCCTTGTCGGTGAGGACGAGCAGCACACCGAGCGGCAGTCCGCCGGCGACGGTGACGAGGGTGGACCACAGCACCATGTAGAGGGTGTCGACGGTGCCCTGACTCAGCAGCGGCTGCATCTCCGACCAGTTCACTTGGCACCTTCCTTGACCAGTGCCGAGGCCTGCGCAGGGAGAGTCACCGATTCGGCGGGGGCGTCGGGGTCGACGACATCGACCTGCAGGCCCTGCTCGCGCAGGAAGCCGACCGGGACGACGTTCTCCTCGTAGCGGCCGGGCAGTTCGATACGCATCCGGCCGATCTGCTTGCCTGCGACGGTGTCCATCGCGGCGCCGAGGATCGAGATGTCGATGTTGTACGTACGCGAGAGCTGGGAAATCACCGGCTGGGTGGCGGCCTCGCCGTGGAAAGTCACGTCGATGACCGTGCTCTCGGGCCCGGAGGCTTCGCCGCCGACCGGGAAGAGCTCCTGGGCCAGCTCCGAGCCGGGCGTCGCGAGCAGTTCACTCACCGTTCCGGATTCGATGATCTTCCCCTTCTTCATCAGGGCGGCCGAGTCGCAGATCGTCTTGACGACGTCCATCTCGTGCGTGATGAGCAGCACAGTCAGTCCGAGCTGCCGGTTGAGGTCCCGCAGCAGCTGCAGGATCGAGCGGGTGGTCTCGGGGTCGAGTGCGCTGGTCGCCTCGTCGGAGAGCAGCACCTTCGGGTCGCCGGCGAGTGCGCGGGCGATGCCGACGCGCTGCTTCTGGCCGCCGGAGAGCTGTCCGGGGTATGCCTTCGCCTTGTCGGCGAGGCCCACCAGATCGAGCAGCTCGAGTGCCTTGCGGGAGCGCTCGGCGCCGGAAATCCCGAGGATCTCCAGGGGCAGTTCGATGTTGTCCTTGACGGTGCGCGAGGACAGCAGGTTGAAGTGCTGGAAGACCATGCCGATACGGCTGCGCGCCTCGCGCAGTTCCTTGCCGGCGCGGCGGCCGCGTCCGGCCAGCGCGGTCAGGTCCTGGCCGGCGACGGTCACGGTGCCGGCGGTGGGGCGCTCCAGCAGATTCACGCAGCGGATGAGCGAGGACTTGCCGGCGCCGCTCTGGCCGATGACTCCGAAGACCTCGCCTTCACGGACGTGCAGGTCGACGCCGTCCAGAGCGGTGACCTCGCGGCCTCGCGACTGGTAGACCTTGGTAAGGCCCGTAGTGGTGATCACAGGGGTTTCCGTCACTGTCGAGTGCGCGGCGCGGTGTCCGCCGGGCACGGGGCATTCGGGTTTGGACAGTCAGTCGCAGTACGGCTGATTCGGCTTGTGGCCGGGAAGCAACGCGTGCGCGGGGGCAGGCTCGGTCCGATGCGTTCCAGGCGGAAGATCGGATTCGGCGCGGCTGTCGGTCTCGCTTCGGGGCGCGAGGCTCAGGCAGGGGCCCTCAGTTGGCGCACATTCGACACATACAACGAGCACCGGGCGTCGTGATCGCCTCGGTCGCAAGGGTGCGGCTGCTCGTCCTGGTCATGTCGGCAAGTAAAGCAGACATGCCTGCCGAGCGATCCCGGTTGTCCGAATAGCGGACATTCTTGATACAGCATTTGGACTGGCTCATTCCGCCGCGGTGATCTCCACTCCCCCTCCGGTGGCCTGCACGGACACGGCCGAGAGGTCACGCACGACGACATCGGCGACGAGCTCGGAACGCTGGTGTGTTGTGGCCAAGCCCACGGTCCGCATACCGGCCGCGCGCCCCGCGGTCAGCCCCGCCGGGCGCGTCCTCGAAGACGACGCAGCGCGCCGGATCCAGGCCGAGCCGGCGCGCCCCGAGCAGGTAGGGCTCCGGGTCGGGCTTGCCGCGCTTGATGTCGTCGGCGGCGATCAGGTACTTGGGCCGGATGCCGACCTCTTCGAGCCTGGCCTCGGCAAGCCGCCGGGTCGCGGAGGTGACCACGGCCCAGCGGTCCGCGGGCAGCTGCGCGAGCAGCTCGGCGGTGCCGGGCAGCAGGACGACTCCGCCGACCACGTCCTCGACCTCGAGCTGTTCGATACGGGCCAGAGCCTCGGGCACCATGTCCGCGGGCACCAGATCGGCGGCTATCTCCACGGCGGGGCGGCCGTGCCGTTCGACGCGGGCGAAGTCCTCCGCCGTGATTCCGTACTCCTGCGCCCAGAGGGTCCAGCAGCGGTCGACGGACTCCATCGAGGAGACGAGCGTTCCGTCGTTGTCGAACAGCAGGGCTTCGGCGTGGATCTTCATGGTCGTCGACACTACGGGGCGCACGGGGCCGCGCGCGTCGGACCTTTTGGCCCGTAATACTCTCGGGTCCATGCTTGACGCCCTGACGGTCGCGGTCGCCGTGACCGCGCTCGCCCTCGCCGCCTGGTGCGGCTTCGCCGCCTACCGCGACCAGCCCACCAAGGACTGGCACTTCATCGGCATGGCCGTGGTGTCGGTGCTGGCGCTCGCGCAACTGGTGGTCGGGGTCGTGCAGCTGGCGGGCGGCGAGAAGGCGCAGGAGGGCACCGCGATCTTCATCGCGTATCTGATCGGCTCGTTCGCCGCGGTACCGGCGGCGGGCTTCCTGTCGCTGGCCGAGCGGACCCGCTGGGGCTCGGCGACCGTCGCGGCCGGCGCGGTGGTACTGGCAGTGCTCGAAGTACGGCTCTACGACATCTGGGGAGGCTGACGATGGCCGAGCCCGTCACCGGAGCGAAGCAGGCGCAGCAGACGAAGCAGCGGACCAAGCTGGTCCAGGGACCTGGAGTGCTGCTGGTCTGGCTGTACGGCGTGATGTCGGTGGGCGCGGTGTCGCGCTCGGTCTACCAGATCCTCACCGACTACGACTCGGCGCCGCTCGCCCATACGCTCTCCGCCGTCGCGGCCGTGGTGTACGCGTTCATCACGTACACCCTCGTCCGCGGCGGAGAGACGGCCCGCAGGGCGGCGCTGGTGTGCTGCGCCGCCGAGCTCGCGGGCGTACTGATCGTCGGGACCTGGACCGTGGTGGAGCCGTCCGCCTTTCCGGACGCGACGGTCTGGTCGAAGTACGGCATGGGCTACATCTTCATCCCGGTCCTGCTGCCGGTCACCGGAATGCTCTGGCTGCGCCGGTCCCGTACGGACGCGGCGCAGCCCGACGGCCAGGACGGCCAGGACGGCCAGGACGGCTAGGCGCTGGCGACATACGCGCGCGCCTCGGACTCCTTCTCCAGCGTGACGAGTGTGAGTCTCGGGCCGACCTGCTCACTGGACACCTGGACATAGCCGCGGCTGCGGTACAACCGCAGATTGCTCTCGCTCCGATGGCCGGTGAAGAGCTGCAACCGCTTGGCGGCCGGCTCCCCGGCGAAGCGCTCCTCGATCGCGTCCAGCAGCCGTCCGCCCAGGCCGTGGCGCTGCATCCGTGGATGGACGATGAGCTTGGCGATACGGGCCGTCCCGCCCTCGTCGACCCTGCCGCGTACGGAAGCCACCACCTCGTCACCCAGCCGGGCCACCAGGGCATGGCCCTGCGCTATTTCGGCCCGCAGACTCTCGAGGGACTGGGTGAGGGGCTCGATTCCGTAGTCGCCGTAGAGTTCGGCCTCGGTCTGGTAGCACAGATACTGCAGCTTCAGGATGTGCTCCGCGTCCTGCGCCGCTGCCGCTGAGATGGTCACGCTCATGCCCATGTGTGCATGCCTCCCGCTCACCTGTCCGCCGGTTGTCTACCGCTCCTTTCCCCCGCGTTCAGGAGCGCCAACCTCTGCCGTCAGCATTCTGCGCAGGCATCCCAGGCAGCGGGAACGCATCGGCCCCAGACTGCCCTGTGAGATTCCCAACGCCCCTGCGATTTCCCGGTAGGTCGGGTCGTCCGGGGACAGCATCGCGGTGAGCAGCCGCGGGCAGTTGCCGGGCGTCCGTGCGACGGCGGCCCGCAGCGAGAGGTGCCGCTCCGCCCGGAGCGCGGTGCGTTCGGGACTGCCGGCCGGGTCGGCTGAGGGCTCCTGGCCATACGGGAGTTCACGGGCGGCCGTCCGCCGGGCGCGGCGCGCTTCCGCTCGTACGGCCGACTTGACCCAGCGGGCGGCGTCCGGCGGCGGCCCGTCACGGTCGAGTCGCTCGAGCAGCCGCACCCAGACGGCCTGTTCGAGATCGCCGGCCTCCAACGCGGTGCCCGGCGCCTCGGCCGTGGCCTCGGCGCTCACCAGCGGGCGCAGCGCGTGGACCACATGGGCGGGGGTGTCTTCGAGAAGCGTCATGTCCGGCGGGACGTGCCGTCGCGCGGCGGCGGTTGCCGCGAGACGGCACAGTCACCCGTTCGGGCAGGTCGGGGGTCGTCTGTGCGTCAGCCGCGGAAGTCGGCGGCGGCCAGCAGACCCGTGTCCGAGTTGTCGGTGAAGATCCCGTCGATGCCCGTCTCGAAGTAGACCTTGAAGGCGCCGAAGGCGTCGCCGTAGGCGTTCGGGTCCGTGCCGCGCCGGAAGTCGGCGGGCAGGAAGGTGTTCTCGTTGCGCATCGTGTACGGGTGCAGGATCAGGCCCTTGGCGTGCGCGTCCCGCACCAGTGTCGTCTGCGTGCCCAGCTTGCCGTTCGCGTCCCTCGGGATGATCAGGTCGAGGGTCGGGCCGATGCCCTGCGCGTACGACGCGATCCACTTCAGGCCCTCGGGCTTGACGAGATCGGCGACCGTGCGCGGGTCGCCCGCCTGGACGAAGTCCCAGGGGCGGGTGTTCGCGGCCGACAGCAGGACGACGCGCGGCGAGTCGACAAGCCCGGCCAGCCGCTGGATGCTGCTCGGCTCGAACGACTGGAGAAACACGGGCGAGTTGCGGCGGTCGCGTCCGTACCGGCGCAGCAGCCTGGCCAGTCGCTCCTCGAGTCCGAGTCCGAGACCCCGGAAGTAGGTGGGGTGCTTGGTCTCGACATGGAGCCAGACGGGACGGCCACGCCGGTGGCCCTCCTTCTCGGCCCAGCGCAGCACCTCCTCGAAGGTGGGTATCGCCCAGCGGCCGTCGTAGAGGGTGTTCTCCTGGCGGTTGGCGGGGATCCGCTCCTTGGCGCGCAGCGTCTTCAGCTCGGCGAGCGTGAAGTCCTCGGTGAACCAGCCGGTGAGGCTGACGCCGTCGATGGACTTGGTGGTCTTGCGGGACGCGAACTCCGGGTGTGCCGCGACATCCGTCGTACCGGTGATGTCGTTCTCGTGACGGCATACGAGGTGGCCGTCCTTGGTCGGCACCAGATCCTGCTCGATGACATGCGCGCCCATGTCGAGGGCCAGCTGGTAGGAGCCGAGAGTGTGCTCGGGCCGGTAGCCACTGGCGCCACGGTGGGCGATCACCGTCGGGGAAGGCAGGTCCCGGTACGAACCATGTCCGCTGTCGCGCTCGTCGGCCCGTGCCGCCGTGGAGCCGAGCCCGAGGGCGGCCGTGCCGAGCACCGCCGCTCCCAGTACGGTCCGACGCCCGGGACTTCCGTCCGCACCCTGTGTCATCGACGTTCCTCCGTGTGATGTCCCGCACCTGTCAAGCGATGCCCGATGGTAGGCAGCTACGCCCTACATACGGCAGAGCCTGGACGAACGCAGTGGAAACACACGTCAACACTGTGTATCCGATCGATGAACCCGATGTGCGATCAGGTGTGACCCACGAGTATCGTCCTCACCTGCACAGACTTCGCCGCCATCCGTCCGCCCCCACGACACCCGCACATGACACGGAGGACCCGTTGTCCCGCTTGTCGCTCATCAAGGCAGTGCTAGGACCGATCCTGCGCCTGATGTTCCGCCCACGTGTGGAAGGTGCCGAGAACATCCCGGGGACGGGGCCGGTCATCCTCGCCGGAAACCACCTCACGTTCATCGACTCGATGATCCTTCCGCTGGTCTGCGCCCGTCCGGTCCACTTCATCGGCAAGGACGAGTACGTGACCGGCAAGGGCGTCAAGGGCCGGCTGATGGCCTGGTTCTTCACGGGCAGCGGCATGATCCCGGTGGACCGCGACGGTGCCAACGGCGGTGTCGCCGCGCTGATGACCGGCCGCCGGGTGCTGGAGGAGGGCAGGATGTTCGGCATCTACCCGGAGGGCACCCGCTCCCCCGACGGGCGGCTCTACCGGGGCCGTACGGGCATCGCGCGGCTCACGCTGATGACCGGCGCGCCCGTGGTTCCGTTCGCGATGATCGGCACCGACAAGCTGCAGCCGGGCGGCGCCGGTCTGCCGCGGCCGGGCCGTGTGACGGTCCGCTTCGGCGAGCCGATGGAGTTCTCGCGCTACGACGGCATGGACCGCGACCGCTATGTGCTGCGCGCGGTGACCGACTCGGTGATGACCGAGGTCATGGAGCTGTCGGGCCAGGAGTACGTGGACATGTACGCGACGAAGGCGAAGGCGGCCTGAGCCGGTCGCTCCGGGGTGACGCGAAGTTGTGAGAAGGGCCGGGCCCCAGGCGGGTCCGGCCCTTCTTTCGTCGTCACTCACCCTTGTGGCCGCTGGGGGCCTGACGGATATTCGCGGCTTTACGGCGCTCGGGGAAGTACCGCCGTTCGATGCCTTACGGGTGCTTACGGGTGCTTGCGGGTGCCTACGGGTGCTCGAGGCCTTCCTCGAGCTTCTGGCCGCGCAGCATGAACCAGGCCGCGACGGCCGTCGCGAAGAGTACGGCCGCGCCGATCGCCCCCGCTGACTGGAAGCCGTCGGTGAAGGCGTCCTGCGCAGCCGACAGCATCGCCGCGCCCTGATCCTGCGGCAGGTCCTTGGCCGACTCGACCGCGCCGCCGAGTGAGTCGTGCGCCGACGCGGCCGCCTCGGCGGGGACGCCCGGCGGAGCGGTGAAGCCGCGGTAGATACCGGTCACGATGGATCCGAGCAGCGCGATGCCGAGCGCCGCGCCCAGCTCGTATGCAGTCTCCGACACCGCGGAGGCCGCGCCCGCCTGCTCCTTGGGCACGCTGGAGAGGATGACGTCCGCGGTCACGGTGAAGGCGAGACCCGCTCCGACACCGCCGATGAACAGCGCGATACCGAGCGCCAGGACTCCGGTGGACGCGCTGACCGCCGTACAGGCCGCGAGTGCGAGTCCGACCGCTGTCAGTCCGCCGGCCACCACGCTGCGTACGGAGGCTCTGCGGGCGAGATGGCCGGCCAGCAGACCGGCGCCCACCGCGCCGATCGCGGCGGGCAGTTCGATCAGTCCCGCCTCCAACGGCGAGCGCATCTGCACCAGTTGCAGGAACTGCGAAAGGAAGAAGACCAGTCCGGACAGGCCGAGAATGGTCAGCAGATCGGCGAGGACCGCACCGGAGAAGCCGCGGTGGTGGAAGAGCCGCATGTCCAGCAGTGGCGAGTCGAGCGTCAGCTGCCGCCGGGCGAACCAGTACAGCGCGGCCAGTCCTATGACCGCAGCCGCCGTGCTGTCCCAGCGGAAGCCGTGCACCGCCGCCTCCTTGACGGCGTAGACGACGCTGACCATGCCGATCAGCGAGAGGCCGACACTGATCAGGTCCCAGGGGCCGGGGTTGGGGTCGCGGGACTCCGGCAGCAGTTTGACGCCGACCAGGACCAGCACCGCCATCACGGGCAGGTTGATCAGGAAGACGGAGCCCCACCAGAAGTTCTCCAGCAGGAAGCCGCCGACGACAGGTCCGACCGCGGCGCCCGCGGAGGCCGCCGCGCCCCAGACGCCCACCGCGAGGCTGCGCTCCTTGGGGTCGTGGAAGATATTGCGGATCAGCGCGAGCGTGGACGGCATCAGGGTGGCGCCCGCGACACCGAGCAGGGCGCGAGCGAGAATCATCAACTCCGGGCTCGTGGCGTATGCGTTGAGCACGGAGACCGCACCGAACGCGACCGCGCCGATCAGCAGCAGCTTCTTGCGACCGATACGGTCACCGAGGCTGCCCATCGAGACGAGCAGACCGGCGATGACGAACGAGTAGACGTCGCCGATCCAGAGCAGCTGGGTGCCGGAGGGCTGCAGGTCCTCGCTGAGGAACGGCGTCGCGAGGCCGAGCACGGTCGCGTCGACGGCGACCAGCAGCACGGCAAGGACGAGGACGGCGAGCGCGAGCCACCGGCCGGGACTGCGTATCGCTTCGCTCTCCGTGGCCTGCCGGTCGGTAGTGGTCATTCCCTCACGCTCCGTCGTGCGCCGCCGAGCAACAACTCGACGATCATGTACTGGAAGTCCTTGGCGGCGACCCGCCCCTCCTGCACCGACCAGGCGCCGGCGCCGACGAGCCCGTAGAGGGCCTCGGTCAGCCAGGCGGGCGTGAGGTCGATACGGAACTCGCCCTGCTCCTGTCCGCGCCGGAAGAGCGCGGAGACACGAGCGTCGAGGCGGTTCCAGCCCTCGTTCACCTGGTCGCCCTCGAAGAGCTGGTTCTCGGTGACAAGGAAGGCGAGCAGCGGGGCGGCGGACTCCACTTCGGCGATGAGCCGCCGCAGCGCGTCCTCGGCGGTGCCGTCGTCGAGCCGGGCGGTGTCGAGGGCCGCCTCGAACTCCTGGATGCCGAGGTCTTCGAGGGCCTTGACGAGGGAGTGCCGCCCGGCGAAATGCCGGTGCAGGGTGGCCCGCCCGATGCCCGCGGCCCGGGCGACCTCGTCCATGGTGGCGGTCGCTTTACGGGAGAGCAGGGCGGCGGCGGTGCGCAGAACCTGTTCGCGGTCGACTGTCATGAGACAACCATAGCCCAAATGAGACATCAATGTCTCATTGAATATTCACTGCCGTCCCGGCGGCACAAAGGGGATCGTGTGCGTATGAAGCCGCTGCTGCTGATCGACGTCGACGGACCGCTCAATCCGTATGCGGCACGAGCCCGACGCAGACCGGAGGGGTACGCCACCCACCGGATGCGGCCCTCGGGCTGGACGGAGACCAAGCCGCTGCGGGTCTGGCTCAACCCGGAGCACGGGGTCGAGCTGCTGGCTCTGGCCGAGCGCTACGAACTCGTCTGGGCCACGACCTGGAGGGGCGAGGCCAATGAGTGGATCGGGCCGCATCTCGGGCTGCCCGAACTGCCGTACATCGACTGGACCGAGATGCACGGAAAGGCTCCTCGCGGGACCTTCTGGAAGACGCAGTACATCCTGGAGTACGCGGCGGGGCGGCCGTTCGCCTGGATCGACGACGAGATCACGGCCAAGGATCACGAGTGGGTGGAACAACAGCACCTGGCCGCCGCCCTGTTGCTGCGCGTCGACGAAAGGGTCGGACTGCTCCGGCCGGACTTCGACGCGCTCGCGGACTGGGCGGCGGCGCTGCGGTGACGCCTACTTCTTCGCCGTGGCCCAGGCGTGCTGCACGGCCAAGTCAGCCTTGACCTCGGCCAGTTGGACGGCGACCGCCGAAGGGGCCGTGCCGCCGCGGCCGCTCCGGGAAGCCAGCGCGCCCCGGACGTTGAGGACCGTGCGCACCTCGGGCGTGAGGTGCTCGGAGATCTTCGCGAACTGGGCGTCGGTGAGCTGGTCCAGTTCGATGCCGCGCGCCTCGCACTCCTTGACGCATTCGCCGGCGACCTCGTGCGCCACCCGGAACGGCACGCCCTGCTTCACCAGCCACTCCGCGATGTCCGTCGCGAGCGAGAAACCGGCCGGGGCCAGCTCCTCCATCCGCTCCCGGTTGACCGTCAGCGTCGCCATCATCCCGGTGAAGGCCGGGAGCAGGACCTCGAGCTGGTCGCAGGAGTCGAAGACCGGCTCCTTGTCCTCCTGGAGGTCGCGGTTGTACGCGAGCGGCAGCGCCTTCAGCGTCGCCAGCAGACCGGTCAGATTTCCGATGAGCCGGCCGGACTTGCCGCGCGCCAGCTCCGCGATGTCCGGGTTCTTCTTCTGCGGCATGATCGACGACCCGGTCGAGAAGGCGTCGTGCAGGGTCACGAAGGAGAACTCCTTCGTGTTCCAGATGATGACCTCCTCCGCGATCCGGGAGAGGTTCACGCCGATCATCGCGGTGATGAAGGCGAACTCGGCGACGAAGTCACGGGAGGCCGTGCCGTCGATGGAGTTCGCGGACGAGCCGTGTTCGAAGCCGAGGTCCGCGGCGACCGCCTCCGGGTCGAGGCCCAGTGACGATCCGGCCAGGGCGCCCGATCCGTACGGAGAGACGGCCGTGCGTTCGTCCCACTGCCGCAGCCGCTCAGCGTCCCGCGAGAGGGACTGGACATGGGCGAGGACATGGTGGGCGAAGAGTACGGGCTGGGCGTGCTGGAGGTGCGTACGGCCCGGCATGGCGACGTCCGGGTGCGCCTCGGCCAGGCCGACCAGCGCGTCCTGAAGCTCGGCGATCAAGCCGCCGATGATCCGGGCGTGGTCCCGCAGATACATCCGGAAGAGCGTCGCGACCTGGTCGTTCCTGGACCGTCCTGCCCGCAGCTTGCCGCCGAGGTCCGGGCCGAGGCGCTCCAGGAGACCGCGCTCCAGCGCGGTGTGGACGTCCTCGTCGGCGATCGTGCCGACGAAGGAGCCGTCGGCGACATCGGCTTCGAGCCGGTCGAGGCCGGCCAGCATCCGCGTCAGCTCGTCCTCGGTGAGCAGGCCGGCCTTGTGGAGCACACGCGCGTGGGCGCGGGAGCCCGCGATGTCGTACGGCGCGAGCCGCCAGTCGAAGTGGACCGACGCCGACAGCTTCGCCAGCGCCTCGGCCGGACCGTCGGCGAAACGGCCGCCCCAGAGCCGCATGTCACCGTTGTTGCTGCTCACAGCTGAAGCTCCTCAAGAGGGTGGATGTGCGCCCTCCCCCTGGGCCTGCGGGCCTGGGGGACCCCCGCCCCGCCGCGGAGGAACGGGGAGGGCGGCTGTCGTACGCCTATCGAATCAGGCGAGGTCGCGCCGCGCCGCGATCTTCGACGACAGGCCGAAGATCTCGATGAAGCCCTGTGCCTTCGACTGGTCGAACGTGTCGCCCGAGTCGTACGTCGCCAGGTTGAAGTCGTACAGCGACTCCTCGGACTTCCGGCCGGTGACGACAGCGCGACCGCCCTGCAGAGTCATCCGGATGTCACCGGTGACATGCTGGTTGGCCTCGTTGATGAAGCCGTCCAGGGCGCGCTTGAGCGGGGAGAACCACAGGCCGTCGTAGACCATCTCGCCCCAGCGCTGCTCGACCTGCCGCTTGTAGCGGGCCAGCTCGCGCTCGACCGTGACGTTCTCCAGCTCCTGGTGGGCGGTGATCAGCGCGATCGCGCCCGGAGCCTCGTACACCTCACGGGATTTGATGCCGACCAGCCGGTCCTCGACCATGTCGATCCGGCCGATGCCCTGCGCGCCGGCCCGCTCGTTGAGCTGCTGGATCGCCTGCAGGACGGTGACGGGCTTGCCGTCGATGGCGACCGGGACGCCCTCCTTGAAGGAGATGACGACCTCATCGGCCTCGCGCTGCACGGCCGGGTTCGAGGTGTACTCGTAGATGTCCTCGATCGGCCCGTTCCAGATGTCCTCCAGGAAGCCGGTCTCGACGGCCCGCCCGAAGACGTTCTGGTCGATGGAGTACGGCGACTTCTTGGTGGTCGCGATGGGGAGCTGCTTCTCCTCGCAGAAGGCGATCGCCTTGTCCCGGGTCATGGCGTAGTCACGGACCGGGGCGATGCACTTCAGATCGGGACCGAGCGCGGAGATACCGGCCTCGAACCGCACCTGGTCATTGCCCTTGCCGGTGCAGCCGTGAGCGACGATACCGGCGTTGTGCTTCTTGGCGGCGGCGACGAGGTGCTTGACGATCGTCGGCCGGGAGAGGGCGGAGACCAGCGGGTAGCGGTCCATGTAGAGGGCGTTGGCCTTGATCGCCGGGAGGCAGTACTCGTCGGCGAATTCATCCTTGGCGTCGGCCACCTCGGCCTCGACGGCACCGCAGGCGAGCGCGCGCTTGCGGATGACGTCCAGGTCCTCGCCGCCCTGGCCGACGTCCACGGCAACGGCGATGACCTCGGCGCCCGTCTCCTCGGCGATCCAGCCGATGGCGACGGAGGTGTCCAGACCGCCCGAGTAGGCGAGTACGACGCGCTCGGTCACTGGTTTCTCCTTACGATGCATTCGGTGATGGGTATAACTATGCAGTCCTCCGTATGTTTTGTCAACGCGGTCCGTACGGTCCCTGCGGAGCGTGCCTCGCCAGGAGCGCGAGACGAATATCGGAGCCCGGAACTGCCTGATACAGGAGCCCGGAACTGCCTGCCCCGGTGATCGATCACCGCGGATAATCCCTCGTATGGGACAGCGCTACGAACGAATAGAAGGCCGTATCCGCAGCTTCATCGAGCAACAGCCCGTCTTCTTCACCGCCACCGCCCCACTCGGCGGCGAGGGGCATATCAACCTCTCCCCCAAAGGCCGCAGCGGCACGCTCGTCGTCATCGACGAGCTGACCCTGGCCTATCTCGACTTCGGCGGCAGCGGCGCCGAGACCATCGCTCACCTCCGTGAGGAAGGGAATGGGCGCATCACGCTGATGTGGTGCGCGTTCACCGGCCCGCCCAAGGTGCTGCGGGTACACGGCAGCGGTGAGGCGATCTTCCGCGACGACCCGCGCTGGGCCGATTTCATCCCGCACTTCAAGGAGGTCGACGGGCCGAGCGCCCGCGCGATCATCGTCATCCACGCGCAGCGGATCAGCGACGCCTGCGGTTTCGCCGTGCCCTTCATGGAGTACCAGGAGGAGCGCACGCAGCACGCGGAGCACTTCGGCCGTAAGTCGGACGAGGAGTTCGCCGCGTACTGCGAAAAGAAGGACCACGTCGGGGTGAGCCTGGACGGGCTGCCGGCGCTGCCGCTCCCCCTCCCCGCGCGTACGGACTGACCCCGGGGAGTGTCCGGGTGCGCGTACGGCGCAATCCCGGCGGCGCACCCCCCGTGCCGCGCGTACGGTCGTGAACCATGCGCCCCGGACTCGCACTTGGCTCCGTTCTCCTTCTGCTCGCCGCCGGTACGGTCGCGGCCGTGCCCGGCCGCGCGGCCACGCTCCCCGAACGGATGGCCGACACGGGCGGCGGCACCCAGCTGATCACCGCCGAGGCCCCGAGCGCCGGCTCCACCACGGGCAGGGTCACCTGGTGGGACCGGCGCCGCGACGGGCGGTGGGTGACGGTGGGCTCGGCCGCGGCGCGGTTCGGCGCGAAGGGCCTCGTCGAGGGCGGTAGCCGGAAACAGAGCACCTTCACCACCCCGACCGGGCTGTACGGCCTGCCGTACGCCTTCGGGACCAGGGCCGCTGCCGCCTCGGCCGACTACCCCTACCGCCGGGTGACGGAGAAGTCCTGGTGGTGCCAGGACAACGGATCCCGCGCGTACAACCGCTGGGTGGAGGGGCTGCCCGCCGACTGCCGGGCTGCCGAGTCCGAGCATCTGGTCACGTACGCGACGCAGTACGCCCGGGCCCTGGTCATCGGTTTCAACTACGACCGTCCGGTGCGCGGTCGGGGCGCCGGCATCTTCCTCCATGTCAACGGGCGTGGCGCGACGGCCGGTTGTGTGTCTGTGCCGGACGCGGCCATGCGCCGGATCCTGGCCTGGGCCGACCAGCACCGCGACCCGCACATCGCCATCGGCACCGCTTCGGGACGCACGGCCGTCACGCGCTACTGACCGGGCTCGGCCACGTCACAGATTGCACAACCGCCCCTCGAGTTGAACTCCACGCGCCTCGTATGCGTATCCCCGTACGCCAAGAGGTACAGCCGAGGAGCAGTCGTGGCGATGTTGCAGAGCGGTCGGGCCGCAAGACGCCAGACCATGCGGGCGATCCGGCCCCAGCGTGACCCGGCGGTGGCGCTACTGGCCGTCGCCTGGGCAGGGGCGGTCGCCGTGCTGGCCCTGTGGTGGCAGAACACCGCGGTGGTGCACATGGCCACCGCCGAGTGGCTGATCGGTGCCGGAAGGATCACCGGTCTGCTGGGCGGATACATGATCGCGCTGGTGGTGCTGCTGATGGCACGCGTCCCGGCGCTGGAACGGCGGGTGGGTTCCGACCGGGTGACCCGCTGGCACGCGATGAGCGGCCGCTACGCGATCAGTCTGATCGTCGCGCATGTCGTACTGACCGTCTGGGGGTACGCCGTCCAGGCCCGTACCGGCCTCGTGGAGCAGACCGTCACCGTCGTCGTCGACTTCCCCGAAATGATCAAGGCGGCGATCGGTACCGGGCTCCTGTTGCTCATCGGCTTCGTCTCGGCCGGGGCACTGCGCCGACGGATGTCGTACGAGACGTGGTACTACCTGCACCTTCTCACCTATGTCGCGGTGTATCTGACCTTCTGGCACCAGCTGGCGACGGGTGCCGAGTTCGTGGCGAACCCGATGGTGCGCACTGTCTGGTACGTGCTGTACGGAGCGGTCGGCGCGCTGCTGCTCTGGTACCGCGTCCTGTCGCCCGTCCGGCTCAATCTCTGGCACCGGATGCGGGTCGAGTCGACCGTGGACGAGGCACCCGGTGTGGTCTCCGTGCTGATCACCGGGCGACGGCTGCACCGGCTCGGTGCCGAGGCGGGTCAGTTCTTCCGCTGGCGGTTCCTCACCAAGGGGCTGCGCTGGAGCGCCAATCCGTACTCGCTCTCCGCCCCGCCCCGCCCCACCCTGATGCGTATCACCGTCAAGGCGGTCGGGAAGCACAGCACGGCCCTCTCCCGGCTGGAGCCGGGGACGCGGATCTGGGCAGAGGGCCCCTACGGAGCCATGACCGCCGGCCGCCGGAGCCGCAACAAGGTGCTGCTGATCGCGGGCGGCGCCGGGATCACCCCGCTGCGCGCGCTGTTCGAGACGCTGCCCGGCGGCCCGGGCGATCTGACGCTGCTCTACCGGGCCAGCAAGAGGCAGGACCTGGCGCTCTGGAACGAGCTTGAGCAGATCGCTCAGCGCCGGGACGCACAGCTGATGTACGCGGTGAACGGTCCCGACGGGGCCCGGCCCGAGATCACCGCCGAGCGGCTGACGGAGGTGCTGCCCGACATCGACGAGCACGACGTCTATCTCTGCGGGCCGCCCGGTCTCGCCGAGGAGTCGTACCAGGCACTGCGCGAAGCAGGAGTGCCGTCCCGCCGGATCCACCACGAGTCCTTCGAGATGTGAGGCCGTCCTTGAAGAGGAAACATCCGCTTCGCCGGATCATGATCGGCGCCGCCGCCACCGTGTCAGGTGTCGTCCTGCTGCTCGCGCTGAAGCAACCTGGCAACACCGTGGCCGGGGCCTCGTCGCAGGCCGGGGCTCAGGTGCCGCCCGCCGGCTCGGCGTCCGCCGGGAACGGGGCCGGGGCTGCGGGGGGACAGACGGTGCTCGGTGACGTCGCCGGCACGCAGTACGGCGACGTCCAGGTCCAGCTCACGCTCAGCGGCGGCAGAATCACCGGGGCACAGGCGGTGAAGGCGCCCAGCGCCGACCCCAGGAGCCGACAGGTCGCCGCCGACGCGATCCCCAAGCTCAACCAGGCCGTGATGACGGCGCAGAGCGCGCAGATCGACGCGGTCTCCGGGGCCAGCTACACCAGCCAGGGCTACATCAAGTCCCTGCAGAGCGCACTCGACAAGGCAGGGACTGCGGGGACTGGAGGGGCGGCGGCGGGCTCCGGCACCGGGGATTCCGGCAGCGACGGGTCCGGCGCGCAGGCCGGTGGACAACCCGGAGCAGAGACGCAGCCCGGAGGGGACTCGGGTTCCGGTGCGGGCTCCGGCTCGGGCACGGGCTCCGGCTCCGGTGGCGCCCAGGCGACGAAAACCGTCCTCGGCGACGTGGCCGACACCCAGTACGGCCCCGTGCAGGTCCGGATCACGGTCAGCGGCGGCAAGGTCACCGCGGCCGACGCCGTCAAGGCGCCCAGCGCTGACGCCAACAGCCGGCAGATCGCCGCCAAGGCTGTGCCCAGACTGAACCAGGCCGCGGTCACGGCGCAGAGCGCGCAGATCGACGCGGTCTCCGGAGCCAGCTACACCAGCCAGGGCTACATCAAGTCCCTGCAGAGCGCACTCGACAAGGCAGGTGTGTGATGCCCGCCGGGGAGCGCCTGCGCCATGTCGAGCACTCCATGGGCACGGTCTTCTCGTTCGACATCCGTATCGCCACCGGCAGCGACGCTCCCAGGGTGCGTGCCGGACTCGCCGCCGCCGTGGCCGGTCTGCACCGCGTGGACGAGATCTTCTCGACGTACCGTCGGGGCAGCCAGCTCAGCCGACTCGCCCGCGGCGAACTCTCGCTCGGGGACTGTGTCACCGAGGTCGCCGAAGTGCTCGAGCTGTGCGCGGACGCGGAGCGGGAGAGCGACGGCTGGTTCACCGCCCGCTACGCCGGCGAGCTCGATCCGACCGGTCTGGTCAAGGGCTGGGCGGTGGAGTGCGCGGTCCGCATGCTCGCCTCGTCCGGTGCGGATTCGGTCTGCCTCAACGGAGGCGGCGACATCCAGTTGTACGGCGGCCCCTGGCGGGTGGGCGTCAGTGATCCGCTGCACCCGGGCGAGCTCGTCACGGTGATCGAGGCCGACGAGGGCCTCGCCGTCGCCACATCGGGCCCGGCCGAGCGCGGCTGCCACATCCTCGACCCGCACACCCGCCGGCCACCCGCCGCAGCGCTGGCGTCGATGACCGTCGTCTGCCCGGGGCTGACCCACGCGGACGCCCGGGCGACTGCCGCGTACTCCATGGGCGGGCAGGCCCGCGACTGGCTGGAGGAGCTGCCCGATACCGAGGGCTTTGCGGTCAATGCCGACGGCAGCACCTGGCGGACCAGCGGATTCGCCCGCCACACGGCGAAGTTGACGGCCTGACGACCGGACCGCCGGCGGCCTCAGCGGTCGTTCTGGGCCAGGCGCAGCAGATGGTCCGCGAGCGCCTGGCCGCCGTTCGGGTCGCGGCTGATCAGCATCAGTGTGTCGTCGCCCGCGATCGTGCCGAGGATGTCGTGCAGTTCGGCCTGGTCGATGGCCGAGGCGAGGAACTGGGCCGCGCCCGGAGGCGTACGCAGCACCACGAGGTTGGCGGAGGCCTCGGCGGAGATGAGCAGTTCGGCCGAGAGGCGCCGCATGCGCTCCTCCTTGGCCGACTCGCCGAGCGGGGCCTGCGGGGTGCGGAAGCCACCCTCGCTGGGCACCGCGTAGATCAGCTCACCGCCGGTGTTGCGGAGCTTCACCGCGCCCAGCTCGTCGAGGTCGCGGGAGAGCGTCGCCTGGGTGACGCTCAGTCCGTTGTCCGCCAGGAGCTTCGCCAGCTGGCTCTGCGACCGCACCGGCTGCCGGTTGAGGATGTCCACGATCCGGCGGTGGCGGGCCGTGCGGGTCTGCGGTACGGCGGGCCCGCCGTGCTCGGTGTCCTGCGCCTCGGTCATCGTCGTCGTCTCATTCCCCGGATCGTCCTTCCCCGTACGCGCCGTCGAGGATGCCCGGAAGCGCCTGGAGGAACGCGTCCACTTCCGCGTCACCGATGATCAGTGGCGGCATGAGCCGCACGACATCGGGAGCGGGAGCGTTCACCAGGAAACCGGCATCCTGAGCCGCCTGCTGCACCTGCGGTGCGAGGGGCTCGGTGAGCACGATACCCAGCAGCAGGCCCTCGCCACGGACGTGGGAGACCAGCGGGTGGCTGTGCTTGCCGTCGGCGCCCTCGATTCCGCCGCGCAGCTTCTCGCCGAGGCGCTTCACCTCGTCGAGCACTCCGTCGGCCGCGAGGGTGTCGAGCACGGCGAGTCCGGCCGCGCAGGCGACCGGATTGCCGCCGAACGTCGTGCCGTGCTGGCCGGGCCGGAGCAGGTCCGCGGCCTGGCCGAAGGCGATGGTCGCGCCGATCGGGAGCCCGCCGCCGAGACCCTTGGCGAGCGTGACGACATCGGGCTCCACGCCCTGGTGTGCCTGGTACTCGAACCAGTGGCCGGTCCGCCCGATACCCGTCTGGACCTCGTCGAGGACGAGCAGCGTGCCGGTGGCCCGGGTGATTTCCCGGGCGGCCTCCAGATAGCCCTTGGGCGGGACGACCACGCCGTTCTCACCCTGGATCGGCTCGATGACGACCAGCGCGGTCTCTTCGGTGACCACGGCCCGCAGCGCCTCGGCATCGCCGTACGGGACGTGTGTGACGTCTCCCGGCAGCGGCAGGAACGGCTCCCGCTTGCCCGGCTGGCCGGTGAGGGCGAGGGAGCCCATCGTGCGGCCGTGGAAGCCGCCGTCGGTGGCGACCATGTGCGTGCGGCCCGTCAGCCGGCCGATCTTGAAGGCGGCTTCGTTGGCCTCCGCGCCGGAGTTGCAGAAGAAGACGCGGCCGGGGCGGCCGAAGAGCTGGATCAGCCGCTCGGCGAGTGCGACGGGGGGCTCGGCGACGTAGAGGTTGGAGACATGGCCGAGGGAGGCGATCTGCCGGGAGACGGCGTCGACGACGGCGGGGTGGGCGTGGCCGAGCGCGTTCACGGCGATGCCACCGACAAAGTCGGTGTACTCGGTGCCGTCCGCGTCCCAGACCTTGGCTCCCTCGCCGCGTACGAGGGACAGCTTCGGCGTGCCGTAGTTGTCCGTCATCACGCCCTGCCAGCGCTGTGTGAGCTCCTCGTTGCTCATGACTCCCCCTCTGGCTGTAGCTGTCCGTCGGGCACGACCATCGTGCCGATGCCCTCGTCGGTGAAGATCTCCAGCAGGATCGAGTGCTGGACCCGGCCGTCGATCACGCGCGCGGTGTTGACCCCGTTGCGTACGGCGTGCAGACAGCCCTCCATCTTGGGGACCATGCCGCTGGAGAGGTCGGGCAGCAGCTTCTCCAGCTGGGTGGCGGTGAGCCTGCTGATCACTTCGTCGCTGTTCGGCCAGTCCTCGTAGAGGCCCTCGACATCGGTGAGGACCATCAGTGTCTCGGCGCCCAGCGCGGCGGCGAGCGCGGCCGCGGCGGTGTCGGCGTTGACGTTGTAGACGTGGTTGTCGTCGGCGGAGCGGGCGATGGAGGAGATGACCGGGATACGGCCGTCCTCCAGGAGCGCCTCGATGGCGCCCGTGTCGATCTTGGTGATCTCACCGACGCGGCCGATGTCGACCAACTCGCCGTCGATCTGCGGCTGGTGCTTGGTGGCGGTGATGGTGTGGGCGTCCTCGCCGGTCATCCCGACGGCGAGTGGGCCGTGCTGGTTGAGCAGCCCGACGAGCTCACGCTGGACCTGACCGGCCAGCACCATCCGTACGACGTCCATGGCCTCGGGCGTGGTGACCCTCAGGCCCGCCTTGAACTCGCTGACCAGGCCGTGCTTGTCGAGCTGGGCGCTGATCTGGGGACCGCCGCCGTGGACCACGACCGGCTTGAGGCCGGCGTGGCGCAGGAAGACGACATCCTGTGCGAAGGCCGCCTTGAGGTCCTCGTCGATCATGGCGTTGCCGCCGAACTTGATGACGACGGTCTTTCCGTTGTGCCGGGTCAGCCAGGGCAGCGCCTCGATGAGGATCTGGGCCTTCGGCAGCGCGGTGTGCTTACGGGCGCTCATGAGGAGTACGCGCTGTTCTCGTGGACGTAGTCGGCGGTGAGGTCGTTGGCCCAGATCACGGCGGAATCGGACCCGGCGGAGAGGTCGGCGGTGATCTTCACCTCGCGGTAGCGCATGTCGACCAGGTCCCGGTCCTCGCCGACGCTGCCGTTCTTGCAGACCCAGACGTCGTTGATGGCGACGTTCAGCCGGTCGGGCTCGAAGGCGGCCTGCGTGGTGCCGATGGCGGAGAGCACCCGGCCCCAGTTGGGGTCCTCGCCGTGGATGGCGCACTTGAGGAGGTTGTTACGGGCGATGGAGCGGCCCACCTCGACGGCGTCGTCCTCGGTCGCGGCGTTGATGACCTCGATACGGATGTCCTTGCTGGCGCCCTCGGCGTCACCGATCAGCTGGCGGGCGAGATCGTCGCAGACGGTCCGAACGGCCTCGGCGAACTCCTCGTACCGGGGGGTGAGCTCACTGGCTCCGGAGGCGAGCAGCAGCACGGTGTCATTGGTGGACATACAGCCGTCGGAGTCGACCCGGTCGAAGGTCTGCCGGGTGGCGTCGCGCAGCGCCTTGTCGAGCGTCGCGGCTTCGAGGTCGGCGTCGGTGGTGAGGACGACGAGCATGGTGGCGAGGCCGGGGGCGAGCATGCCGGCGCCCTTGGCCATACCGCCGACGGTCCAGCCGTCCTTGGTGACCACAGCGGTCTTGTGGACGGTGTCGGTGGTCTTGATGGCGATGGCGGCCTTCTCACCGCCGTGCGCGGAGAGCTCGGTGGCGGCCTTCTCGATGCCGGCGACGATTTTGTCCATCGGCAGCAGCAGACCGATCAGCCCGGTGGAGGCGACGGCGACCTCGCCGGCACTCTGGCCGAGCACCTCGGCGGCCTTCTCTGCGGTCGCGTGGGTGTCCTGGAAGCCCTGCGGGCCCGTACAGGCGTTGGCGCCACCGGAGTTGAGGACGACGGCGGTGACTTCGCCGCCGCGGAGGACCTGCTCGGACCAGAGGACGGGCGCGGCCTTGACGCGGTTGGAGGTGAAGACGCCCGCGGCGGCGCGGCGGGGACCGTTGTTGACCACGAGGGCCAGGTCCGGATTGCCGTTCTCCTTGATCCCGGCGGCGATGCCCGCCGCCGTGAATCCCTTGGCTGCCGTGACGCTCACTGCATCTCCTTGTTCGTTGCGCCGCCCGCGCGGCACGGCGGTGCGGCTTTCGTCGTTGTCAGCAGCCCGGCGGCTGCGCGTGCGTCGCTCACGGAGCGACTCCGACCGTGGAAAGTCCGGTGTCCTCGGGGAGCCCGAGGGCGAGGTTCATGCTCTGCACCGCGCCGCCCGCGGTGCCCTTGGTGAGGTTGTCGATGGCGCTGATCGCGATGATGCGGCCGGCGGCCTCGTCGTACGCGACCTGGATCTGGACGGCATTCGACCCGTGGACGGAAGCGGTGGCGGGCCACTGGCCCTCGGGGAGCAGGTGGACGAACGACTCGTCCTGGAGCGCCTTCTCGTACGCGGTCCGTACGTCCTGAGCCGTCGTGCCCGGCTTCGCCTTCGCGCTGCACGTGGCGAGAATGCCGCGGGCCATGGGCGCGAGCGTGGGCGTGAAGGAGACGGTGACCCGCTCGCCGGCCGCCGCGCTCAGGTTCTGGATCATCTCGGGGGTGTGGCGGTGGCTGCCGCCGACGCCGTACGGGCTCATCGAGCCCATCACCTCGGAGCCGAGCAGATGCGGCTTGGGCGCCTTGCCCGCGCCGGAGGTGCCGGAGGCGGCGGTGATCACCGCTTCGGGCTCGGCGAGCGAGGCCGCGTACGCCGGGAAAAGGGCGAGCGTGACGGCGGTGGGATAACAACCGGGTACGGCGATGCGCTTGGTCCCTTGCAGCGCGGCACGGGCGCCCGGCAGTTCGGGGAGGCCGTAGGGCCAGGTCCCGGCGTGCGGCGAGCCGTAGAACGTCTCCCAGTCGGCCGCGTCCTCCAGCCGGAAGTCGGCGCCCATGTCGACGACGAGGACCTCGTCGCCGAGCTGCTCTGCGACGGCGGCGGACTGACCGTGCGGGAGCGCGAGAAAGACGACCTCGTGCCCGGTGAGTACCTCGGCGGTGGTCGGCTCGAGCACTCGCCCGGCGAGCGGGAGCAGATGCGGCTGCAGGCCACCGAGCTTCTGGCCCGCGTTGGAGTTGCCGGTGAGGGCGCCGATCTCGATCTCAGGGTGGGCGAGGAGCAGCCGGAGAAGTTCTCCGCCCGCGTAACCGCTCGCTCCTGCCACTGCTGCTCGTACCGCCATCGAGTCCTCCTCGTCGATGGCATGACTATACGCAGCCTTGCAGATTTATGCAATCGACTGGAGGGTGAGGGCGGCGACCTCGTGAGACGTTGCGCTTCGGTTGGCGGGCTTGCAGCCGACCTGGGGGTTGTGACTGAGGCGCCGTCGGCGGCCGCGCGGCATTCCTTGTCGGCTTCCCCGGAGGAGCGGGTCAGTTGCCGGGGTGGGCGGTTGCCCAGCCGTGTTCGAGAAGGGCGAAGACCTCGTCGGCGGCGCGCCGCGGGTCGGGGTGCCGTCGAATGAGACCCCGGGCTTCCAGCGCGAAACGGGCAAGGGCGGCGCTGGTGACGTCGGCTTCGGGGGCGCCGACCTCCTCGGCGATGGCTCGTGCCACGGCCTCTTCGTGACGCATCCACATGCGATGGGCGTAGTCGCGCAGCGCCGGGGTGTCCTCCACCATGCGCATGAACGCGGCGGATCGCGGGTCCGCGGCGGAAGCCTGCATCAGCAGGACACGCTCGCGCAGGGCTTGCGGGATCGACTGTCCGGGGGCGCGTTCGCGCACCGCGGCGACGAGTGCCGCTTCGAGGTCGTCGTCCTGGTCGAAGACCAGCGCCTCCTTGCTGGGGAAGTGCTTGAACAACGTGGTCACCGACACGTCGGCGGCGTCGGCGACGTCCTTGACGCCGACCTGGTCGTAGCCGCGGTCGAGGAAGAGCTGGAGGGCGGCGTCGGCCAGGGACCTTCGGGTCTGGGCCTTCTTGCGCTCGCGGCGCCCGGTCGGTTCGGTCACCGGCACACCGTACCCCGAAGTGCACCCACTATGAAAGTGTAGTCATTGCACTTATTTAGCGAGTGTGCTTTCTTGGTCGCAGCGCGCCGGACCTCCCGGCGACTCGCCCACCTCCCGAGGGAGAGCCCCATGAACTCCGCCAGTGACCCCCGCGTCGCAATCGTCGGCGCCGGCCTCGGCGGCCTTGCCTGCGCCCGTGTTCTGCAGCTCCACGGCCACTCCGTCACCGTCTTCGAACACGAGGCGTCCGCCGACGCCCGCCTTCAGGGCGGCACTCTCGACATGCATGCCGGCACCGGACAGGTCGCGCTGCGCGCCGCGGGCCTGCTCGACCGGTTCCGCGCCCTGGCCCGACCCGAAGGCCAGGAGTGGCGCCTGCTCGACCCCGCCACTGCCACGGTCCTGTCTCAAGAGGAGCCCGGCGACGCCGACGACGACAGGCCGGAGATCGACCGAGGCCAGTTGCGCGGTCTTCTCCTCGAATCCCTCACGGCGGGCACCGTCCGGTGGGACCGCGGCGTCAGCGGGGTCGACTTGCTCGGGGACGGCAAACGCCGCCTTCTCTTCAGCGACGGCACCACCGAGGACTTCGACCTGATCGTCGGCGCCGACGGCGCCTGGTCACGTGTCCGCCCGGCCCTGTCGGACGCCACGCCCGGCTATACCGGTGTCACCTTCGTCGACATCGGCTTCGACGACTGCGACACCCGCCATGCCGCTCTCTCGCGGCTGGTCGGCGACGGCACCATGATGGCGAAGGCCGGCAGCAAGGGCCTGTTCGCCCAGCGCAACAGCAATAGCCACATCCGCGCCTACATCGCGTTCCGTGCCCCGGAGAACTGGCATAGGACCGCCGGCCTGGACCTTGGTGACACGGCGGCCGTGCGCAAGCACCTGCTGACGGTGTACGAGGGCTGGGACGAGAGCCTGCTCCATCTCCTGCGGTACAACGACGGCGAGTTCGTCAACCGGCCTCTGTTCGCACTGCCCGTCCCACACACCTGGGAGCACGTACCCGGCGTCACCCTGCTGGGCGACGCCGCACACCTGATGCCCCCTCTCGGGCTGGGTGCCAACCTCGCCATGCTCGACGGCGCCGACCTCGCCCACGCCCTCGTCACCGAACCCGGCCTCGACGACGCCGTCCGTGCCTACGAGAGCGTCATGCTGCCGCGCTCGGCCGAGGCCGCCAAGGGCTGCGCCGAGGGACTCGACCACCTCATACCCCCGGCGGACTCCTGAGCAAAGGTCCGCCGGTTTCTGCCGGGCCGCACCAGCGCCACCGGGCAGGGCATGGAGCCCAACGCCGCCCGGAGTCTCCACTGAACCAACTCTGGAAACGTGTTCCGCACTCTCCACGACGTCCTCATACCCAAGGATGTGACTAATCAAATTCTTGAGTATGATGCGGTGGCGGACGAGGAAGGGAAGGGCCGCTCGATGGCCTTGCGACATGCCGTGCTGGCGGCGCTGCTGGACGGCGAGTACAGCGGATACCAGCTGGCGAAAGCGTTCGACATCGGCGTCGCGAACTTCTGGCACGCCCTGCCCCAGCAGCTGTATGCCGAGCTGACCAAGCTGGAGCAGGAAGGGCTGGTCGCGGGTCGACAGGTGATCCAGGAGGCCCGGCCCAACAAGCGTCTGTTCACGGTCACCGACGCCGGTCGCGCCGAGCTGGAGAAGTTTGCCGCAGGCGTATCGAAGCCCTCGTTCATCCGCGACGATCTGCTCGTCAAGGTCCAGGCCGCCGACCGCATCGGCACCGCGCCGGTGATCGAACAGCTCGAAGAGCGAGCGTCCGCGGCCGAGGCCAAGATCGAGCTTCTGGGCAAGCTGCTGCGGCAGATGCGCGGCGCTGCGGACGAGGAGGAGTTCCTGCGCCGCGGCGAACGGATCGGGCCGTACCTGACGTGCCTGCGCGGCCTGGCCTTCGAGCAGGGCCACCGGGACTGGTGCCTGCGGATCGCGGCGGTGCTGAGGGAAAGGCGGACGACTCATGCCGAACGGTGAATACCAGCGCTACGTCGCCCTGGGCGACAGCCAGACCGAAGGGCTCGGCGACGGGGACGACATCATCGGCCTACGCGGCTGGGCCGACCGGCTCGCCGAGCACCTCACGGCGGTCAACCCCGGGCTTCGGTACGCCAATCTGGCCGTACGAGGACGTGTCGCCGGCCAGGTCCGCGCTGAACAGCTGGGGCCCGCACTGGCCTTGCGCCCCGACCTGGCCACCGTCGTCGCCGGGGTCAACGACCTGCTCCGGCCCCGGTTCAACGCCGCAGAGGTGGCCGGGCACCTGGAAGAGATGTTCGCCGCGCTCACGGCCGCCGGGGCTCAGGTGGCGACCGTGACCTTCCCCGACGTGGGGAAGATCGCGCCCCTTGCCCGGCCGATCAGGTCCCGCGTGTTCGACCTCAACACCCGCGTCCGCGCTGCGGCCGCCCGTCACGGGGTCGCCGTAGCCGAAACCGGCCGGCAGGCCATCTCCACCGACCCACGGCTGTGGAGCGCGGACCGACTCCATGCCGGCCCCGTGGGCCACGAGCGGATCGCCGCAGCCGTTGCCCAAGCCCTCCACCTGCCCGGCAGCGACGATGCCTGGACGCTCCCCCTACCGCCACATACGATCCCCGCGGGCCGGCAAACCGCAGGAGCCGAACTGCGCTGGGCGGCCGCATTCCTCGGCCCCTGGCTCGGGCGCCGTCTGCGCGGGCGGTCCTCCGGCGACGGCCGCACCGCAAAACGCCCCCAGCTCCTGCCCCTGAGCGCGACGCCCGGCTCCCCCGCAGACACCGGTCAACGGGAATCTTCGTAGGGACTGCGGCCAGGCCGTTGGTGTGCTTCTACTGCCGGCGAGCAGGGGTGGCGGCAAGCGCGGCCCATGCTCAACTGACGGCTCCGGTACGGGCGTACCGGCCCGGGGTGATGCCCACGACCCGCTTGAAGTGCCGGGTGAGGTGGGACTGGTCGTAGAAGCCGGCGGCGGTCGCCACCTCGCCCGGCGGCTGTCCGTCGAGCAGCAGACGGCGGGCCAGGTCGACGCGGCGGGACGTCATGTACTGGTGCGGGGCGATGCCGAAGGCGCCGCTGAAGGCACGTACGAGGTGGGTGGGGTGGGCGTGGACCAGGCGCGCGGCCTCTTCCAGGGCGATGCCTTCAAGCAGTCGTTCGTCGAGGAGGTCACGCAGGCTCTGGGCGACGCCGCCGTCGAGCCCCGCGCTGCCGAGGGCCGGCCCGGGGCGCAGATGCCGGCGCAGTCGCTCGCTGATGAGGGCCAGACGGCTCTCCGCCTCGAACTCGTCGCCCCGGTTCGCGAGGGCTGTGTGCAGTTGTCCGACGCGTCTGCGCAGGACGGGCTCTGTGAGGTCCGGGCCGTCCACCGCCGGCCCGATGAAGCTCTCGTCCAGCTGTGTCATGTCGAGGTAGAGCACGCGCTTGCGGAAGCCCTGAGGGGTGGCAGGTGAGCCGTTGTGCGGGACCTGTGGTGGGAGCAGGCTCACGGTGTCGCTCGGGGTGCCGCGCTCGTAGCGGTCCAGGTCGTAGCGGACCGCACCGTCGTCGACGATCAGCAAGGTCCAGGCGTCGTGGACGTGCATGGGGTACGCGTGCTCGGTGAAGTGGGCGTGGAAGACCTCGACGACACCCGCGACCGGCGGGCGCCAAGCGGAGATCTCCTGCCGGGTCGTCACGCAAAGAACGTACAAGACGGAGAAGGCGTGCACCCTGGAGTCTCGAAGCATGAGAACCGAGGATGAGACCGAGGCGGGGGCCGTGGCGGGGGCCGTGGCGGGGACTGTGGCCGGGGATGAGAACGTTCCTGTGCGCTTCGACACCAAGATCGCCGTCCTGCTGCGCGACGACCTTGAGTCCTGGCAGCGGCTGAATGTGACCGCCTTCCTGGTCAGCGGGCTCGGCACAGCGTCACCCGAGGTGATAGGCGAGCCGTACACGGACGCCGACGACACCGCGTACCTGCCGATGTTCCGCCAGCCCGTGCTGGTCTTCGAGGGGACGAAGGAGACACTGACCGCCGCGCACGGTCGTGCGCTGTCCCGCTCGCTGCCGAGGGCCGTGTTCACGTCGGATCTGTTCAGCACGGGCAACGACCGGGACAACCGGGCGGCTGTACGGGCTGTGCGCAAGGACCAGCTCGATCTGGTGGGGATGGCCGTTTACGGACCCCGCAACGCGGTGGACAAGGTCCTCAAGGGCGCGCGAATGCACCCCTGAGCGACTTCAAATCTCGCCGATCCCGATCCCGATCCCGATCACCGGCACTCGGGCGGCTGAGCGCCTTCCACGGAGCGGAACGACGCTGTTGACGACCTCGGCATCGTCGGGGGAGACAGGTCAGGAACGCGGTCGGCCGGGTTGATCGGCTTGCGCCGCGTTCTTCTCCTTGATGCGCGCCGCTTCCTTCCGGACCTCGGCCTGGGTGGCGCGTTCCCGCTGCAGCCACTCGGGACTGTCCGTCTTCAACGCGTCGATCTGCTCGGTGGTGAGGGCCTCGGTGACTCCGCCACGCGCGAGCCCCGCGATGGAGATGCCCAGCTTCGCCGCGACCACCGGCCGGGGATGCGGGCCGTTGCGTCGCAGTTCCAACAGCCACTCGGGCGGATCGGTCTGCAGCGCATTCAACTCGTTGCGCGAGACGACACCCTCCTGGAACTCGGTGGGGGTGGCCTGGAGGTACACACCCAGCTTCTTCGCCGCGGTCGCGGGCTTCATCGTCTGGGTGGTCTGGTGCGACGTCATGGTGTCAAGAGTATCGAGCGTGTGAGCTACCTCCGACCACGACCGGTAACCTGGCGGAGTGACAGGCTCGGAAGTACCCCCTTCATTCCGGCTCGCTTATGTCCCGGGCGTGACGCCGACCAAGTGGGTGCGGATCTGGAACGAGCGACTGCCCGAAATCCCACTGACCCTCGTCGCGGTGTCCGCCGCCGACGCACCCGAGGTGTTGCGGGGCGGCGGCGCCGACGCGGGTTTCGTGCGGTTGCCGGTCGACCGGACGGACCTCAGCGCGATCCCCCTCTACACCGAGACCACGGTGGTAGTGGTCCCGAAGGACCACGTCGTGGCCGCGGTCGACGAAGTGTCCGTCGAGGATCTGGCCGACGACATCGTGCTGCATCCCCTCGACGACTCGCTCGACTGGGAGCGTCTGCCGGGACAGCCCGCGAACGAACGGCCCGCCACGACGGCGGACGCCATCGAGCTGGTGGCGGCAGGAGTGGGGCTGCTCGTCGTCCCGCAGTCACTCGCCCGCCTGCACCACCGCAAGGACCTCACGTATCGGCCGGTCTCGGATGCCCCCGAGTCGCGCATCGCGCTGTCCTGGCCACAGGACGAGACCACCGAACTGGTGGAGGACTTCATCGGGATCGTCCGCGGGCGGACCGTCAACAGCTCACGGGGTCGCTCCCCGGCCCCGGCACCGGCCCAACCGAAGCCGAAGCGTCCCGCTACAGGCGGCGCACGGCGGAAGCCCGCAGCCGGCAAGTCGACCGGTTCGACCGGCAAGAGCCCACGGAGTGGTTCCGGCGGCGCCAAGGGCGGCAAGCGCGGCAAACCTCGCCGCCGATCGTAGCCCCGGCGTCGCACATTCGTGGGCTCCGCGCCGGCCCGCCGGCCCGAAGACTGCCAGGGGGCCAGTTGCGGTTCTGTCCCGCAAGTGCACCGGGCCTGCGGCGACTTGACCTGGGCGGCACTGTGGGTGGCGGGACCGTCGGAGACGGCGCTCCCACCGGACTGCTCCTGCTCCTTGTCCTGAGTCCCTGCGGACTGCCCCTGGTCGGGGGCGCTCTGGTCGCCCTCCTGAATGTTGTCCCGGTCCGGACCGCTGGTGTTCTCGCCCGGGTCGGAGGTGTCCGTTCGACGGCATCGCGGAACTCGTCATCGCCGACGACGGGCGAGGCATCCCGCAAGCCGATCGGCAACGCGTCATCGACCGCCTCACCCGCCTGGACGACGCACGCGCGACGGACACCGGCGGCAGCGGCCTCGGCCTCGCCATCGTCCATGACATCGTCACCGCCCACCACGGCAGCACCCACGTCGAGGACCACGCCCCCGGCGCGCGCCTCCTCGTACGCCCCCGCCTCCACCAGCTGACCATCTTTGGCCGCGCCCGTGTCGATCCGGCCGGAAGCCGTTCGTATAGAGGGTGGGAGACCGGCACGGGGCCGGCCTCGAACTCCAAGGAGAGACGCCATGAAGCACTACCTGCTCAGCGTGATCCAGCCGTCGTCCGCAGAGAAGCCCGCGCCGGAGGTGCTGGAAGAGATCAGGCGGGAGCTCGACGTCTTCCATCAGGAACTGAAGGCCGCCGACGCATGGGTCTTCGCCGGAGGGCTGCACGACCCGAGCACGGCCACCGTGGTCCAGGTCAAGGGCGGCGACGCCCTGATGACCGACGGCCCGTACGCCGAAGGCAAGGAGCACATCGGCGGGCTGTGCATCGTCAAGGCGCCCGATCTGGACTCCGCGCTCGAATGGGGCCGTAAGGCCGCCCGCGCGACCACGCTCCCGATCGAGGTACGGCCGTTCCTGGGCGAAGCCGCGGAGTGACACCCGATATGCCTGCCGGCACCGTCGCGGAGATCGAGCGCGTGTTCCGTGCGGAGTACGGGCGCGCGGTAGCCGTCCTGGTCCGCCGCTTCGGCGACATCGAGATCGCCGAGGAGGCGGTCCAGGACGCGTTCGCCGCGGCGGTGGAGCGGTGGCCGGCCACCGGACTGCCGCCGAGCCCGGCCGGCTGGATCATCACCACGGCCCGCAACCGGCTGATCGACCGCCTCCGCCGGGAAGCGTCCCGCGAGGACCGGTACGCCCAGGCCGCACTGCTGCACGCCGTCGACGAACCGGCCGAGGAGGATCCTGTGCACGACGACCGGCTGCGCCTGATCTTCACCTGCTGCCACCCCGCGCTCGCCACCGCGTCCCAGGTCGCTCTGACGCTTCGGCTGCTGGGCGGGCTGACCACCGCGGAGATCGCGGGCGCGTTCCTGGTGGCTGAGCCGACCATGGCCCAGCGGCTCGTCCGGGCCAAAGGCAAGATCCGCGACGCCCGGATCCCCTACCGGGTCCCGAAGGACGCCGATCTCCCGGACCGACTCCGGCCGGTGCTGGCCGTCGTCTACCTCATCTTCAACGAGGGCTATACGGCCAGCTCGGGCGAGCGGCTGGTGCGGGAAGACCTCTGTGCGGAGGCCATCCGCCTCGGACGCCTCCTTGCCGAGCTCATGCCCGACGAGCCCGAGGTCAAGGGGCTGCTCGCGCTCATGCTGCTCACCGAGTCGCGCCGGGCCGCCCGCACCACGCGGGACGGCGGCCTGGTGCTGCTGACCGACCAGGACCGCGGTCTGTGGGACCACGATCTCGTCGCCGAGGGCCAGGCCCTGGTCCGGCAGTGTCTGAGGCGCGGTCGGCCCGGCCCGTACCAGATCCAGGCGGCGATCAACGCCGTCCACAGCGACGCACCGGTCGCGGCCGCCACGGACTGGTCGCAGATCCTGCGGCTGTACGACCAGCTGCTCGCGCTCGCCCCGAGCCCGGTCGTAGCCCTCAACCGCGCCGTCGCGGTGGCGGAGGTCGAAGGCCCGGGGGCGGGACTGGCCCTCGTCGACAGTCTCGACCTCGGCGGCTTCCATCTCTTCCACGCCGTCCGGGCCGATCTGCTGCGGCGCCTGGGCCGCGACAGCGAGGCGGCACTCGCGTACGAGGCAGCGATCGCCCGCACCGAGAATTGGGCCGAGCGTGACTTCCTGCGGCGCGGTCTCGAGTCGCTGAACCGCGCCTGACCGCTCGACCGTGGCCGACGACTGCCCCGTCAGCTACCCGCTTGGTGCATGCCCGCGGTCACCACCGCGGTCCCGGCGGCCGGTCGGAGGACGGCGATGTTCAGCCCTGCGTTGTCGATGTCCCACATCGGACGCAGCACACCCTGCCCGGGGATCGGGGTGCTCCGTGCCCCGGGCAGGAGCCGCAGCTCGGCGCGGAGGAACCCGCGGCGCAGCACGCTCTGCCGCCACCGGCACCAGGTCGCTGTACGGTCCTGGCTCAGCTGACGGGCGGCTTCCCCGAGCAGCCAGGTCTGCGGCATGGCGGAGATCCTGGACCGGGCGAAGGCATCGGAGGCAGGGGGCAACGGAGGCACCGGGCGGAGGTGCGGGCACGGTCAGGCGGCCGCCTCCAGGCGCAGGCTCCAACGGCCCGCCCGGCCGGTCAGGGTGACCGTCGACAGCGGGCGGACGTCCACGTTCCAGTACGCCGAGGGCGGCATCCTCAGCGCGTACACCAGCGCCGCCCGTACGACGGCCGGCTCGGCGACAGCGACGATGGCACCGACGTCCTCGGCGGGCCTGGTGTCCAGCCAGCTCCCTATGCGCGAGATGAACGCGAGCAGCGGCTCGCCGCCGTGCGGCGCGGAGCGCGGGTCGGCGAGCCAGGCGTCGACGGCGTCCGGCTCCCTGGCGGTCACCTCCGCGAACGTGAAGCCGCGCCAGCGGCCCATGTCGCAGTCGCGCAGTGCCGGCTGGGCGATCGGCGCGAAGCCGAGCGCGTCGCCGGTCGCCCGGCTGCGGGCGGTCGGCGAGCAGTAGCGCAGCTCGGCGACGTTCAGCGGCACGAGGGCGTGCGCGGCGAGCTGCATCTCGTGCCAGCCGGCCTGATCGAGCGGCCGGTCGTCGTCGAAGCGCTCGGCGAGCAGGGTGGAGCTGCGGGCGGCAGCGACCAACGTGATCCGGACACTCATGGCGTGATGGTGGTTGCGAAAGCCGCGCAGGTCAAGAGGTCACTGATGGCCGAGCGACATCCAGTTCCCGGGGTGCTGGAGGGCCTGGAAGCCGATCTTCTCGTAGACGCCATGGGCATCCTCGGTGGCGAGGAGGATACGGCGCAGCCCGCACGGGGCGAGGTGATCGCGGGCGGCGGCGACCAGCGCGGTGCCGAGCCCCTTGCCGCGGGCGGCCCGGTCGACGTACACATCGCAGAGCCAGGCGAAGGTGGCGTGGTCGGTGACGACACGGGCGTACGCGACGAGCTCACCCGAAGTCGTCTCGTACGCCGCGAAGTTGAGCGAACCGGCGATGGCCCGGTCCTGCTTCTCACGGCTGCGGCCGAGCGCCCAGTAGGCATCGGTGGAAAGCCAATGGTGGATGCGGGCGGCGTCCAGGCGGGCGGGGTCGGTGGAGATCGTGTACGTGCCGAAGGTCGTCTCGTTCATGGCGGGAGGCTCGCAGGCCCGGGGCCGTTCGGTCGAGCTGTTTTCGCGCGGGCGCGGCAGGAGCGTTGTCAGTGGCGGCTGCGATGCTCGGATCATGACTGGGACGACTGCTGCCGACTATCTGTGGTTCGGCGAAGACTTCGACGACCTGGCCGAGGCGTACTGCATCACGCTGGTGCGCGGACTCTCGCCACAGACTCTGCTCGCGCGCCTCGGGGCTGAGGAGGAAGTGCGGGTTGCCGGGGTCCAGGGGCTGGTCGAGCCCGCGTACGACGCCTGGGACACCCACGACGGCGACCGGTTGTTCGTGGGGGTGACCGCCGTCGCCGACTGGGCGCTGATGGTCGAGCCCAACGGCTATCTGGGGATCACCGACGAGGCGGTGGCACCGATATCGCGCGGGACGACGGTCGTCTCGCACTTCCGGAACATCAATGCCGTCGACCACTTCAACTGGTACGAGGACGGCGAACTGCGCCTCCACTTCGAGCCACTGTTCCCCTACGGGCGCGACGGCAGCGATCCCGACGGCCTCGTCGGCACCATGCGGAAGGTGGGCTTCGATCTCAGCGAAGAAGACGGCCGCGACTACGAGTTGCACACGGAAGCTGCCTTCGCGCTGGCCGAGCGGATCACGGGGGTACTACTGACGCCGGAACTCCTCAGGACGGCGGAGTTCGTGTGCGGGACGGCGCCGCTGCCGGCCCGCTGACAGTCTCGCGGCCCGGCACCAGCACCTCGTCGCACGCGGTCCGCAGCCGCCGTACGCCCTCGGCGATCTCGGCCGGTCCCGCCACGCCCGCGAAGCTCAACCGCACGTGTCCCGCAGGGGGTTCGGCGCAGAAGTACGGGCGGCCGGGTGCGACGGCGACGCCCGCGCGCAGGGCCGCGGAGAGCAGTGCGGCCTCGTCCGCGCCGTCGGGAAGCCGCAGCCAGAGGTGGTAGCCGCCGGACGGGATGTGGGGCAGGGCCAGTTCGGGCAGGTGCCGCAGCAGGGCGGCGGTCATGGTGTCCCTGCGCGCCTTCAACTCCGCGGCCACCGTGCGGAGATGACGGTTCCAGGCGGGTGCGCCGACAAGTTCGAGGGCTGCTTCCTGGAGCGGGCGGGGTACGAAGAAGTTGTCGACGACTTGGATGGCGCGCAGCCGTTCCATGACGGGTCCGCGGGCGGCCAGCATCCCCACCCGCAGGCTCGGCGATGTCGCCTTGGTGAGCGAGCTGACATGGACGACGACGCCGTCGTGGTCGTCCGCGGCGAGCGGCCTGGGCAGCGGGCCCGCGTCCTCGTGGACCAGGCGGCGCGCGAAGTCGTCCTCGACGACGAAGGCGCCTGCCGCGCGCGCGATGCGGAGCACTTCAGGACGGCGCTCGGGCGCGAGCACCGCTCCGGTCGGGTTCTGGAAGAGCGGCTGGCAGACGAAGACCCGGGCACCGGTGGCTTGGAAGGCCGCGGCGAGCAGTTCCGTACGTACGCCGCGGGCGTCGATCGGGACCGGCACGGGCCGCAGTCCGGCGGCGCGGGCGATCGCCAGCATGCCCGGATAGGTGGGGGATTCGACAAGCACGGGGGCTCCGGGCGGGGCGAGCGCGCGCAGGGCTGTGGTCAGTGCGGACTGGCCGCCTGCCGTGATCAGGACGTCGGCGGCTCCCGTGGTGTCGCCGAGACCGCGGGCGAACCACTCGCGCAGTTCGGGCAGCCCGTCGGTGGGCGGCCGGCCCCAGGCCCCGGGCCGCCGCCCGGCCCGCGCCAGGGCCGCGGCCATCGCCTGCTCCGGCTGGAGGCTGGAATGCAGATAGCCGCCGTTGAACTCCACGACACCGGTCGCCGGCGCGGCGAGGGTGGCCAGGACCCCGGAGGCGTCAACGGCGCGCGGCACCAGCTCGGTGGCCGCGTCGGCACTGAGGGTGACCTCCTGCCAGGAGGTGTCCTGGGGCGGCGGGGTGTCGGTACGGGGCTGCGCCCGGAACGCTCCGGCGCCGGGCCGGGTGACGACCAGACCCTCGGCGGCAAGCTGGGCGAGCGCGCGCGAGACGGTCACCGGAGAGACCCGGAAGCGCTCCACAAGCGCCCGACTCGACGGCAGCTTTCCACCGGGCGAGTAGCGGTCGAGCTCGCGCTTCAGCGTATTCGCCAATTCCGTCACACTGCTACGCTCATGCATGACAGCACAGGATAGCGCTACTCCCACCGCCTCGATAGCGGTCAGCAGCGGCACCCTCCAGGCCGCACTGGGCGTCCTCGCCTTCTCGCTCACCTTTCCGTCCACGGTCTGGGGCTTGGAGAGCTTCGGCCCCTGGTCCCTCGTCGCCGTACGGAGCGTGCTCGCCGCCGTGGTCGCGGGGGGTTTTCTGCGGGCGATGCGCGTGCCACTCCCCGACCGCCGCCACTGGGCAGGGCTCATGGTGGTGGCCGGCGGTGTGGTCGTGGGTTTTCCGCTGCTGACCACACTCGCCCTGCAGACCTCCACCACCTCGCACGCCGCCGTGGTGGTGGGACTGCTGCCGCTGACCACCGCCGCCTTCGCGGCCGTGCGCACCGGCCGCCGCCCGTCCCGCACCTTCTGGCTTGCGGCGCTCGCCGGGGCCGCCGTGGTGATCGCGTTCACCGTGCAGCAGAGCGGTGGTGCGGTCCAGACCGGCGATCTGTACCTCTTCGGAGCCCTGCTGGTCTGCGCGGCCGGTTACACCGAGGGCGGCCGCCTGGCCCGGGAGATGCCGGGCTGGCAGGTGGTCGGATGGGCGTTGATGCTCTGCCTGCCGCTGACGCTCACCGGATCGGCCGTTGCCCTGGCCTTCGAACCGGTGCGGCTGACGGCCCACGGCGTGATCGGGCTGCTCTGGGTCGCCGTCGGCTCGACCTTCTTCGGCCTGTACGTCTGGTACCGGGGCATGGCCTCGATCGGCATCGCCAAGGCCAGCCAGCTCCAGCTCGCGCAGCCGCTTCTCACTCTGGTCTGGTCGGTGTCCCTGCTGGACGAGCCGCTCTCGCCCGCCGCCCCGGTGGCCGCGGTCGCCGTCCTGGTGTGCATCGCGGTCACCCAGCGCGCCCGCAGCTGAAGGTGCAACTCTCGCCCCCGGCCGTAGACTCGAAACATCACCGGACCACCGCCTTCGAGGAGGTCACTCCTGATGCAAGCGAATGTGGGCGACACACTGCTGGTGCACGGCAGGACCGTGGGGCAGCACGACAAGCAGGCCGAGGTCGTCGAGGTACTGGGGGCCAAAGGCACTCCTCCGTACCGCGTCCGCTTCGACGACGGGCACGAGGCGCTGATGTCTCCGGGCCCCGACTGCGTCGTGCGCCACCACGAACAGCCTTGACTCAGCCCGGGGGACGCACCCTGGTCGGATAGTGATCGGCCACCACTCTGGCCATCGCGCCGACCGGATCAGTCATGACTTCTTTGGCCGAGAAGAAGCAGTGGCCGCGTACATCGGTGTATCCGCGCGCCAGCGTGAGGTGGCGGGACAGTTCAGCGGGGTCCTGCCAGGGTGCGGGCTGGGCGGGGTCGCCCGCCTTGTAGAGCGCCTCACCGGCGTAGAGATGGACGCCCGTGCCCCGTACGACGCTGTTCCACCAGGGCAGCAGCTTGGCGTAGTCGGCGGCGGCGAAGCCGATGTTCCAGTAGATCTGGGGGGCGATGTAGTCGATCCAGCCCTGCTTCACCCACTTGCGGGTATCGGCGTGCAGATGGTCATAGGTCTGCACGCCGGCCCGGGTGTCGGAGCCGAGCGGGTCGGTCGCGGCGTTGCGCCATACGCCGAAGGGGCTGATGCCGAAGCGGACGTTCTTCTTGGCCTTCTTGATTCTTTCGGCCATTTCGCGCACCAGCCGGTCGATGTTGTCGCGCCGCCAGGCGGCCTTGTCCGGGAAGCCCGCGCCGTAGCGGGCGTAGCTGGCGTCGTCGTCGAAGACCTGGCCGGCGACCGGATACGGATAGAAGTAGTCGTCGAAGTGGACGGCGTCGATGTCGTAGCGGTGGACGGCGTCCATCATCGCGCGCTGGACGAAGCTGCGGACCTCCGGAATGCCGGGGTTGTAGTAGAGCTTCCCGCCGTACGGAAGGACCCAGTCGGGGTGGACCCGGGCCGGGTGGTTCGCGACCAGCCGGGACGGGTCGGTGTGGTTCGCGACGCGGTACGGGTTGAACCAGGCGTGCAGCTCCAGACCGCGCCGGTGGGCCTCACGCACGGCGGTGCCGAGCGGGTCCCATCCGGGGTGCTGCCCCTGGACGCCGGTGAGGTACTGGGACCAGGGCTCGTACGGTGAGGGCCACAGGGCGTCAGCGGTCGGCCTGACCTGGAAGACCACGACGTTCAGCCGGCGGGCCACGGCCGCGTCGAGGTGGGCAAGGAGTTCCGCGCACTGCTCGGCGGCGGTGAGACCCGGCCGGGAGGGCCAGTCGCGGTTGGCTACGCTCGCTAACCACATGCCGCGGAATTCCCGGCTCGGCCCGTGCCGTCGGCGACCCGCCCGGCCGGCGGCCGGCGCGGCTGCCGCGTCCCCGGCCGTCGCCAGCGCGGCCAGCACTCCGGCCGCTGTCACGACAAACCCTCTTCTTCCGATCTGCCCCATTTGTCGCCCCCTGTGTTATCGGTGCCGGCCGCCGTATCCGCACAGCATGCCCGCCCCTGACGGTCGTGCACACCTGCATCCGGAGTAACGTCGTGGGGTCGAGGCGGGCGCCGGGCATCACACGGGGGGCCCGTCCCCCGGCCTCCCGCCGGGAGACCCCGGGCACAGGATCAGCGAAAGGCACGAGGTGACGGACTCAATGGCCGACATTGCACGCGTCGGAGTGGTGGGCTGCGGCCAGATGGGCGCAGGCATCGCGGAGGTGTGCGCCCGCAGCGGCCTCGATGTGAAGGTCGCCGAGACCACGGGCGAGGCTCTGGAGATCGGTCGCACCCGGCTCTACAACTCCCTCTCGAAGGCCGCCGAACGCGGCAAGATCACCGAGGAGGAGCGCGACGCGACGCTGGAGCGGCTGAGCTTCACCACCGACCTCGGGGAGTTCGCCGACCGCGATCTCGTCATCGAGGCCGTCGTGGAGAACGAGCAGGTCAAGACCGAGATCTTCCAGGTGCTCGACCAGGTGGTGACCCGCCAGGACGCGATCCTCGCCTCCAACACCTCCTCCATCCCGCTGGTGAAGCTCGCCGTCGCGACCTCTCGGCCGGACCAGGTCATCGGCATCCACTTCTTCAACCCGGCCCCGGTGCAGAAGCTCGTCGAGCTGATCCCGGCGCTGACCACCTCCGAGGAGACGATCAAGCGCTCCGAGGCTGTGGTCCAGAACGTGCTGGACAAGCACCCGATCCGCGCCCAGGACCGTTCGGGCTTCGTGGTGAACGCCCTCCTCATCCCGTATCTGCTCTCCGCGATCCGGATGTTCGAGTCGGGCATCGCGAGCCGCGAGGACATCGACAACGGCATGGAGCTCGGCTGCGCCCACCCGATGGGCCCGCTGAAGCTCTCCGACCTGATCGGTCTGGACACCGTCGCCTCGGTCGCGGACTCGATGTACGCCGAGTTCAAGGAGCCGCTGTACGCCGCTCCCCCGCTGCTGCAGCGGATGGTGGACGCGGGGCGGCTCGGCCGCAAGACGGGTTCGGGTTTCTACCCGTACTCATGACGGGACCGGACTCGCCACACCCGTGATGGGGTCGTACTCCTGATTCACACGGAGTGTGCGGGGCGTGCCCGCATATGCCGTGCGCACACGCTCCCGCCCTCCGACCAGGGAGAGTTGACTCGGTTCCGCTCAGTCAAGGGTCCGCTGCACAACTTTCCCGAAGGAGGAGCCAGTCCGTGACCAACGACCCTGATCATTTAGTGGTCGTCGAAGAGTTCGCTGAGTTACGCCGCAGCCTCGACGTCGGCCTCGCCCGGATAGACGGGCATCTGGCGCTGCTCGCGCAGCGCAATGGCCAGATCGACCGGGAGCTGACCGATCTGGCCGCGCGCGTCGGGGCACTTGAGCAGTCCAGGTGGCCGTTGCCCGCCGTTGCCGCGCTGACCGCGCTCGGAGCGCTGGCGGTAACGGTGTGGCAGGCGATCGGCCGATAGCCGCCGGGCGTCAGCCCAGCCGCAGATGGTGAAGCATCAGCAGCCCGGCCGCCATATTGGCGGCCGGGACCTCACCGCGGGCGATCATGTCGGGTACCAGCTTCAGCGGTATCCATTCGCGGCGCGAGGACTCGAAGTCGTCCTCCGGATGCCCGATGTACGTCGCGTCCTCGGACCAGTAGAGGTGGTGCCTGGCGTCGGTGAGGCCGTTGGACGGCTCGACGGTCAGGAGGTGCTGGAGGGGGCCCGGACGCCAGCCGGTCTCCTCCTCCATCTCTCTGGCGGCCGCGGCCGCGATGTCCTCGCCGTCCTCGACGACGCCGGCGGCGAGCTCCCAGCCCCAGCTGTTGGTGATGAAGCGGTGCCGCCAGAGCATCAGCACCTCGTTGGCCCTGTTGACCGCGGTCGCGACGGCGACCGGGCGGAGCCGGATGAGGAAGTGGTCCAAGTGCCGGCCGTCGGGGAGCTCGACATCGGCCAGGTTGACCCTGAACCAGCGGTTTTCATACACAGTTTGTTCGCTTAATTTCGTCCACTGCACGTTTCTGCCACCTTCCGACAAGTAGATGGCAATATCGCAGCAGGAGCTCGGTCAGAGGGGAACGCGCAGTGCCCCGTCGATGAGTTCGGCCGCCTCGTCGGCGTTGGTGCAACCGCTCGCCACGAGATGCTCGCGTACCGCCCGCAGCCGGTCCCGGATCCGCTGCGACTCCATCCCCTTGGCCCGCTCCACCATCTCCGCCGCCGTCTGCGCCGCCCGGTCCACCTCGCCCTGGCGCAGCTCGATCTGGCTGAGCATGGCGAGCCGGTGCACCCGGCCGCGGTCGTGCGCCGGAGTGTCGACGGCCGCCGCGGCATGCTGCCGTGCCGCCGTCAGATCACCGAGGCTGAGCAGGGCCTCCGCCACCTGGACATTCACCAGGCCCGGCTGGACATAACCGGTCTCGTCCGGCTCGTACCCCGGACGGATCCGCTCCGCCTCCAGCTCCGCTCGCCGGATGCACCGCAAGGCGCTGCTGCCGTCGCCGAGATGGGCGTACGCCTTCGCCTGCATCGCGTACAGATCGGCGGCCAGCGCCGGAGTGAGCTGCCGTCCCGCGGCTCGCAGCGCCGCCTCCGCGAAGGCCACCGCCTGCCGGTGCTCCGCCATGAACAGCGACTGGTTGACCAGCAGCGCGATCACATACGCGCCAAGTCCCCGGTCCCCGCTGGCCTTTGCCAGCCGCAGCGCCTGGTGGAAGTAGCGCTGGGCGAGGCCATGCGCGTTGGAGTCGTAGGCGCAGATGCCGGCCACGGACACCAGACCGCCTGTCGCGCGGTGCAGTTGGCGGCCGAGAGCGTCGCTGTAGCCACCACGGAGCAGCGGTGCGGTCTCGGCGTTGAGGAAGCCGACGATGCGGGCGCGGGTGGCTATGCCGCCCGCCTTCCGGTACATCAGCTCGTAGTGCGCACGGGCGGCGCGCAGCATCTTTATGTCGGCCATGCTGACGCGTGTCTGCCCCGAGCGTGAGACGTCCGAGTCCTCCGGCGGGTTCTCCCACTCCCATACGGGCATGACGGCGGGGGTGCCGGTGACCGCGGGCGCCTCGATGATGTGCCGCCGCTGCTGTTCGTCGGAGCGCCACATCGCGGTGGCCCGCTCCACGAAGCCGGAGAGCGGCGAGCCCGGTTGTGTGACGGACTCGCCCGGCACTCCGAGGCCGATGTCGCCGAGGACGATCGCCCGGTGCAGCCGGCCGGCGAGCACCTCGCAGATCAGGTCGGGCACCTGGCCGCGCGGACGCTGGCCCTTCAACCAGCGTGCTACGGCAGTGTGTTCGTACCGCAGTGCCAGACCTCTTGCCCGGCCGGCCTGGTTGACCCGGGCAGCAAGGCCCGCGTTGGAGATGCCCGCCTCGTCGAGCAGGGCGTCGAGCAGGGTATTGGGCTGCATGTGCCCCTCCGGTGGCTCGTTGGGCTCAGCCTAGTGGAGGGCGATTCGCACGGGGTGTGAACCAAGTGCCCTCATCCGTGCCCCGCGCGCTCTGCCGCCACGTCGCCCGCACCGGTTGACTGGGGTGCCTCTCATAGAGGCGGCCGGGCCGTCGGCTCCCCCTCGTACAGTGCGACGGCCCCAGAATGCGTCGTCTGCCCTGCTGATCTGCCCGACACTCCGCGGCAGGGCGGGCGGCGCCGGCCGCATGGCAATCCCTTGGTTGCCGATCGCTGCACATGGCTGCAGATGGCTAGCGATTGGAGGGTTCCGGCCGGGTACGGCGCAGGGCGGCATCTCCGGACTGCGCCGGTACCCGCGCGCGGTCGTTACGCAGCACCAGGAGTGCCACATCGTCGGCGAGACGACCGCCGGTGTGACGCAGCAACTCCGAGTGAACGGTGGCGATCACGGCGGCGGGCGACACCGGCGAGGCGAGCGCGGCCTCGGTGAGCACGGCCTCCAGACCGAAGAACCTCCCCGCCGCGTCACGGGCGTCCGCCACCCCGTCCGTGTGCAGGAACAGCGCCTCGCCGGACCGCAGCCGGGCACACCGGCGGACCGGCAGCTCGGCCGGCAGCGGGAACAGACCGAGCGGTGGCAGCGGGTCCGCACAGGCGAGCGGTTCGGCCCGGCGGCAGAGCCGGTAGGGCCATGGATGACCGCAGTTCAGCGCCAGTACGCCACCGTCCTGCCCGATCTCCAACAGCAGTACGGTGACGAAATCCTCCGCCACCGGGCAGTCCGGCTCTCCCCCGCCGGCCGCCGGATGCTCCTCCCGCGCCCGCTCCCGCAAATGCCGATGGATCGCCCGGTCCAACCGCCGCAGCACACCGCCCAGTTCGGGCTCGTCGTAGGCGGCCTCCCGGAAGCTGCCGAGAACCGCGGCCACCGCCCCGATCGCGGGCAGCCCGTGCCCGCGGGCGTCGCCGATGACGATACGCACGCCGTACGGGGTGGCCACGGCCTCGAACAGATCACCGCCGACCGCGGCGCCGCGGCTGACGGAGAGCTGGCCCGCGGCGAGGGTGAGTCCGGCGACACGGGGCGGCAGCGGCCGCAGCAGCACCCGCTGGGCGGCGTAGGCGATTTCGCGGACCCGTTCGAGCTCGCGGTTCAGCCCGTGCCGGACACCGAGGACAAGACCGGTGCCGACCGCGAAGAAGACGACACCGGTGACGATCCGCTGTCCGAGGCTCTCCGGCTGGGTGGACGGACAGGCGATCTTCCAGGTGAGCGCAGCGGCGCCCCATACGGCGGGAAGCACCAGAGGAAGCAGTCGCCGTACCCGCGAACTGTCGGCGCGCGCGGACCTCGCCCACCGCGAGGCGGGCAAGGGACCTCCACCGGACCTGATACGGATCATGCGGATGGTCCCCTCATAGGCCCTGTCCGGCACGCAGGCAGGCCCGCACGGCCGGGAGATTCTGTCGATCGACCGGGCCCGGAAGGGACAACGCCCCACGTTCTCACCCAAATGAGTGAGGGGCGGGGCCCCGGGGGCGCGCGCGGCCCCCAAAACAAAAGGAACGGGGACCAACCCCCCCCAGACCCGCACAAAAAAAAAAA